>JBFZBV010000027.1:0-3931 GCA_041308285.1 Planctomycetota bacterium
ATCCAACGGCACGGCCGGCGGTTCCGGAGGAGCTTCTGCCGATACCCCCTCGGAACAGCCCGCTGAGAAACCCGCGGACAAACCCGCTGAGCAGCCCGCCGACCAGCCTGCCGAGCAGCCGGCGGATAAACCGGCTGATCAGCCTGCCGACCAGCCCGCCGAGCAGCCTGCGGATAAACCGGCTGAAAAGCCGGCCGACCAACCTGCCGAGCAGCCGGCGGACCAGCCTGCCGACCAGCCTGCGGACAAGCCTGCCGACCAGCCGGCGGACAAGCCGGCCGAGTCTTTCGATCCCAAAGCAGCTTACCCGGAGATATCAGCGTCGTGGGCGAAGAGCCTGCATGCGACGACGGGCGGCATGCGCTTCTGGTACGAGGCCAAGGACGGGCTGATTGCGATTGCCAAGGCGCCGTACGGCGAAGCAGGGTGCGGAAGCTGCCACGCGGCGGAATGCAACTCCTGCCACGGCGAGGAAAAGGACGGCAAGGTCGCGTTCGCCCCGGCCAAGGCGAAGGACAACCAGCTCTGCCTGAAATGCCACACCCGCGCAGGGGCTGCTTTCAAGATTGACCGCGATGCGGGAACGATGGACGTGCACATCAACTGCGGGTTCGAGTGCTCCAAATGCCACAAGCTGCACGGCAAAGGAACCGCGGAATTCTCTTCAATGCGCGATCCCGGCGCAGTGGAAGCCGCGTGCTCGTCGTGCCACAAGAGCGGAGGCAAGCCGGGATTCAATCCCGAGTCCAAGTCCCACTCGAAGCACAAGGACAAGGTCCACTGCAACGCCTGCCACGTGAGCAACACGGTCACGTGCTACAACTGCCATTTCGACGAGTTCCTGCGGACGAAGCAGAGGCCCGGCAACTTCCTTGCGCCCGTGAAAGTCAACGTCATGCTCATCAACTACCAGGGCAAAGTCACGTCCGCGAACGTCCAGACCGTCGTTTCCATGAAGAAGAAGTTCGTCGCCTTCGCGCCCTACTTCACGCACTCCGTCATGAAGAAGGGTCGGGGATGCGCGGACTGCCACGGCATCGAGCCGGTCTTGAAGATGAAGGCGGGCGAGAAGGTCGCCGTCACATGGTGGAAGGACGGCAAGCTCGAGGTCCTGCCCGGCGTCATCCCGGTGGTCCCGGACCTGATGGATTTCGCCTACCTCGACAAGATCGAGGGCAATTGGGTTCCCCTGGAGGGCGATTCCCTGCCGCTGGTCCAGTTCCTCGGGCACGGAACGCCCTTGACCGGGAGCCAGCTCAAGAAGCTCGCGATGAAGTTCAAGTAGCGCACACTGCTCTCGATTTGGAGCAATGTGCCGGCAGCATCCCGGCTGCGGCACGAAACGCAGCCGGGCCGGCCGCAGTCGGGAATCGTTTCCGCCGAAGAACGACTGCTCGGAATGTTGGAATAACCGCGACTTCTCTGCGGTCCGTCACTTGCTACGGAAGGCTTCAAGTCTTTCCAAGGCCCGCCGGGCGTGCTCCTGTACGTTCTTATCCGGGTCTTTTTGCGCCTTTCGAAGGGCCTCCTCGCAAGCTTCGCAATGGCCAGGCATCTCGCTCAATGCCCATGCCGCCCGTGACCTCACATCCAGGTTTTCGTCGTTGAGCAGAACTGCGAGATCAGTCGCTGTCTCGCCGGCCGATTCGCCGAGTCACCCCAGTGCGTAGGCCGTCATCTCCCTCGTCTGCGGATCGCCCGATGCGATGAGGTTCCGGAGCGTGTGGATTATGGCAGAATCCCGGGTTCCAAGGTGGCACAGCCGCTCCGCAGCCCGGACCCGCGTTTCATTGTCGCCCTCCTGGATTTGTCGAAGGGCTTCATGGGTCTCGTCTGCGAGGCTGGTCTCCTTCGCATCCACGGCGACGGATGCCGCTTCGGCAGGCTGCGATTCGCCCGGGGTAGCGTCCCTCCCGGTCTTGCCGCAGCCGAGGCACAGAAGAACCAAGGGCAGAAGGTTCGGCAGAACGGCTCGGATTTTCATGATGCCCCCTTTCTCTCTCCAGAACCCGGCGCTATTCCAGCTTAGCGCCTCAAGGAGAATGCAGAACTCATTCTTCCGCAAGTCTTTCGCCGGCTTTCGCGCCGCGCGTGGCGACGAAGACGCCTGTCACTTTCACCACCACGACCCCTTTGAATCGCTTGTCCGGCTTGCTCTTCCGCAGGTTCTCGTTGGCCATGTCGTAGGCTTCCCCGGACGTTTCGTAGCGCCCCACTCCTACGTACTTGTAGGACTCCCCTGCCCGGTCGTCCCATGCGGACAGGCAGACTCTGCCGTTCTGCTCCACGTTGGCACGCGTGGCCTTCATGAACAGGTCGCCAATCACGAGCTCGTCCTCCCCGATCCACCAGTACTGGAGCATGGGAGCCACGTTGGGAAATCCCGATGCATCGCTGGTGGCCAGGGCTATGGTGAAGCCCTGTGCAAGGAGATCTCTGGCTTTTACCGGAACCTTCATGGCATTTCACCTCGATTCATCAGGCCACTGCCCCCGGACGCGGGTATCCAGGCATCAATCGACCGCACAGCCTTGGACTGCCCGTATCTTGCCGGGAAAACATTATATATTATATATGATATATTCCAATTTCTGTATATAGAATTCTATCCGCCCGGCCGGCTCAAGTCAACGTTCGACCCGGGGCCCGCCCGGCGTTTCCATGAACTTGCCCTCTGCTTCGCAGAAGACCCGCCCCTTAATCACGATTTCAGCGCGGGTGAAGTGGAGAGGCTTCCTCGATCGCTCGAGCCGGGCACGGACCAGGAGCGCCCCACCCAGGGGCACGGGGTGCCTGAAACGGATTTTGAGCTCCGCCGTGACGGCCGCGATTCCGCGGGCGAAGAGGCAGTTGGTCATTGCGCTGTCCATCAGCGACGCAGCAACCCCGCCGCTCAGCATCCCCTGGTAGCCCTGGTAAAAGTCGCTGCAGTCGAAACTCGCTTCCACCGAATCGTCGGTGCGGAGGCTGAAGCCAAGGGCCAGTGCGTCCTTCCGGCTGTCCCCGCAAAGGATGCACAGGGGATGCATGCGATTCCGCATCCGGTTGAGCCCCTCCTGCGTGGGCCTGGTTGTCGAACTCATGGTTCTCCTCCCGGAAGCCCGCCCAAGATGCTGCGCGGGACAGCCCCGCGCGAGCCGTGTCCGCGCCTCGCGCAGGCCCCTCGCCGCCTCCCGGCCCCGCCGCGCATGTCCGGATGAAACGCGCTTCCCGGGCTCTGCCGCAGGGCAGGAATATTCTTTTTGTTGAATATAATAGGAATCGCATATAATCCCGGCAAGCGAATATGCGGGCCCGCGCGGTCCGCGGACTCGGGCTCCGCGGACCGGCCTTCCCGGTATCGCGGTCATTGCTGGAGGAGTCATGCACGCGACAATTCAGAAACCGATGTCGGAGATTCTCTCATACCTCAAGCCCGGGGAGAAGGTGTTCGTCTTCGGGTGCGGCAACTGCGCCGAGAAGTGCCGGTCGGGGGGGCCCGCGGAGACAAGGCTCATGGAGGAGAGGCTGCGCAGGAAGGGGGTGCAGGTGACCGGTTCGGCGTCGAGCGAATCGGGAAAGAGCCTGTGCAAGCTCTCTCTCGCCCGGGACATTGTCGAGAAGAACAGGAAGGCGGTTGCAGCCGCCGATTCGTTCCTTGTCCTCGCATGCGGGCAGGGTTTCCACACGGTGGTGGACGCCACCGAGGGGGGGCTGGTGCACCCCGGGTGCGACACGATATTCGGCGGGGAGACGGTGCGCGACGATTTCATCACCGAGTACTGCTCGCTGTGCGGGGAGTGCATCGCCGAGCTGACGGGCGGACTCTGCCCGTTGACTCTGTGCGCCAAGGGGCTTTTGAACGGCGCCTGCGGGGGCGCGAAGAACGGCAAGTGCGAGGCGAATCCCGGCAAGGATTGCGGCTGGGTTCTCATCTACGAGCGCCTCAAGA
>JBFZBV010000028.1:0-14012 GCA_041308285.1 Planctomycetota bacterium
GGGCCGGTCCCTGTGGGATGGAGGGTACTTGCAGTCGGCACTGGCGGCTTTCGAGGCGATTCTGGACTGGGACGCGTCGAATTTCGACGCCCTTGTCGCAAGCGGGGACCTGGCGAGGGCCATGGGGAACCTGGACGCGTCGATTAAGTACTTCACGAGGGCGCAGAAGACGAATCCAAAGGACAAGCACGTGTCCGATTCAATCAGGGACATATCGGCGATGATATCCATAAAGCCCCGGGAGCAGGCATCGACCTACAGGGACCTGATTCACGCCGAGGCGGACGGCGCCGCATCGGCGCCGAAGACCCTGGAGGAGAAGATATCCGGCGCGAGGCAGAAGGCGAAGCAGAACCCTCAGGACGCCGTTGCATGGACCGAGCTCGGGGATCTCCTGCACCGCGGGGGGAACATCAAGGATGCCCTGGCGGCGTACGACAAGGCCTCGGGCCTCGCCCCCGCGGACGAGGACATCCTGCTCAAGAGGGGGGACCTGAAGATTGCCTTCTTCGACGGCGGAATCGTCGCGGCCAGGAAAAGCGCATCCGAGGGCAAGGACCGGGCGGCCGCGGAGAAGACCCTGAAGGACCTCGAAACCAGGAAGACCGAGTTCGAGATAGACGAGTTCAAGAGGAGGACTGCGCTCTATCCCACCGACATGGCGCTGAGGTTTTCGCTCGGAGGGGCGCTGTTCAGGGCCGGACGGACCGACGAGGCAATCGCGGAGTTCCAGCAGAGCAAGAAGGACCCGAAGAGGAGCAGGGAATCGTCGTTCTGGCTCGGCAGGTGCTTCATGGCGGCCGGGAAATTCAACCTCGCCGTCAAGCAGTTCCAGTCGGCCATCGACCAGGACTCCACCATGGACTCCCTGGGCAAGGACATCCACTATTTCATGGGCAAGGCCCTGCTGGGCGAGAAGGACGAGGCGGGAGCCAGGAAGCATTTCGAGACGATATACGAGGAGGACATCAATTTCAGGGATGTCGCGAAGATAATCGAGGGCAAGGGCGAATGAGGGCGGATTGGCCCCGGTCCGCCCGGGATCCCGGGTGCGGCCCCGCGCCCGGGCGGAAGCCCTGGAAAAAGCTTGCCAAAAAGAACGAGTAGGTTATATTTTCCGCGCGTGACAGCCGCAAGAGGTAGAGGTCTTTCACGAGGAAATCGTCAAGCGACTAAGGAGGGACTAGATGCCCCATAACAGATCGGCGAAAAAGCGTCTGCGCCAGAACGTCAAGAGAAACGTCGCCAACAAGAAGATGCAGAGCATGCTGAAGACCGCGGTCAAGAAGGTGGAGGAGGCCTTGGCCGGTGATCTCGAGGCGGCGAAGGCGGAGGCGCTTCTGAAAGCGGCTTTCAAGCGAATCGACAAGGCCGCCAAGGCCGACGTCATCCACAAGAACACCGCGTCCAGGAAGAAGTCCAGGCTCGCGCTCAAGTTCGCCAAGAGAATCAAGAAGGCCCCGGTGCCGGCCGAAGGGGCCGTTCAGCAGGGCGCGCAGCCGGCGTCTCCCCCCCCGGCGCAGGCGTAGGAGAATCAAGGTAAAAAAAAAGAGAGCCTCGAGGGCTCTCTTTTCATGCTCATATCGGCCGGGTCAGATCTCCTGGGCGACCGGACTGTGTTTCTTTTCGAGGAATTGGTGGCCGCATTCGCAGCGCCATAGTACGAATATAGTATAGCGGGCCGTCGAGGTGTTCTCCTTCGTCATCGTTCTTCCGCACTTCTCGCAGGTGAATTTCTCGCCAACCTTCATTTTCATGCTCAGCCTCGCACAAGCTCCCTTGCACTGGAAGAGCCAATTATAATTCATTTGCCTTAGAAATAACAGCAAAAAGTGCGATTTCAGTACTCTTTGTCCTTGTCCTTGCCCTGAGGCGGCTCCTCCTTATCTTTTTTCTTGAAGACATGTTGGGGAAGATCCTCGTTTACCCTGGTGTCCTTCAGACTCACTTTCATCGAGCCTGCCTGGCCTTGCGATGACGGGATAGCAATCTCCTTGGGAAGCCATAACTCCTTTATTTTGTCGTATGTTATGTTAATCTTGATTCGGGTCTCCGCTTTTTCCGCGGTTTTGCGTTTCAGGGTAATTTGCGATATGAGATATTTGGAATCCTTTTCGATGACTTCGATTTCAAGGTCCGAGAAGCCTCCGTCCAAGTCCTGAGTCATTCTGATTGGCTTTAAATCCTTATCCACCCAAATAGTTATGAGTCCCAGTCTCCTGGGTTCCGGCGTCTCTTTGCCTTTGTCTTCCGGTGGCGGGTCCTTGCCGGGCTCTTTTCCACCCCCTTTCGGCTCGGGATTATCTTTCTTCTCCTCTTTCGGCCGGGCTGATATCTTTTTTACCGCGCCGAACTTTTCATGCGTTTCATCTGTTACATCGATTTCGCAGGAGCAGATGTAGTCCACCACAGGCCCAAGGCCGAACAGGTATTTCGTGAACTCGGTCAGATCCTTAATCATCGCCAGTAGATGGGGCTTCATCTCCGCGTCGACCCCCTCCACGTCAAGCTCCTGCATGTCAGGCGTCTTGAAATAGAGCTTGATTCTGGCCGTCTTGAAAAGCGGAATGTCCGCCAGCAGAGGGATGTGTATTTGAGTCTCCAGCGTCTTGAGCCCTGCCGCGGACAGGTTGTAAATCTTCTTCTTAAGACTCACGACGACTTCAGGCAGAGGCTTTTCAGCGGGCGGAGTCGCTTCTTCGGCGGCCGCCGCGGCGCTCAGGGCCGCAATCGACGCTGCCAGCACGGCCGTCCTGGCGAAGGCTGGAACAGGGAAATGCTTCATGCGAATGCCTTTCAATTCCGAATCCCCGCCTCGATTCGGGGCGTCGGGGCCCGCCGACCCGACTGAATCGTCAGGTGTGAGCATACAGGCCGTCCGGATGCGCTGTCAAGGCGCTGCGCCCAGGGCGGAGTCGAATTGCATTTTTTTTGATGGAGTTCCGCGATTCTGATATATTCGGATTTCCGGAAGGCTATTGAGTGTCAGGAGAGAAAATGCGTTGTCCAAAGTGCGCAGCAGACAACCCCGAAGGCAGCAAGTTCTGCTCCGTTTGCGGGGACGAGATTACGCTGAAGCCTCTTCCCCCCGATGCATTCGCCGGACAGCCGGAGGAGCCCGGGGCGGGCCAGCCGGCGGAAGAAGGGCCCGAGGCCGCTCCTCAAGAAGAGGCCGGCTCCGGCGAAGACGGCTCTTCGGCGATTCTTCCGCCGGAGATTGCGGCGCAGAAAGCCGGCGCTCCGGTGTTCAAGGAAGTCGAACTCTGCGCCGTGTGCAGCGGCGCCTTCCCAATCGGCGACCTCCTCGATTTCCACGGGAAGCTCTATTGCCCGCTGTGCAAGGCCAGGGAGATTAAGGACTCCCAGCGGAAGGAGGAAATCGCCTCCAAGGGCAGAGGGGTCCTGCCGCAGCAGAATTCCATCCCAGTCGAAGCTCCCCCGGAGCAGGACCAGGCCGGATTCGAGGAAGGGCAGAAGCCCGACTGGAAGCCTCCTGTCATCGCCTTCACGAAGTACGCCGAACCGGCGGGGCACAGGACTTACGTTCTCACGGCGGCGATCATAAGCCTGCTTCTGGCTACGCTCGTGGTCATAGTCGGGATTTTCCTCCTCAGCAACCCCCTCGATTCGGGTTCGCGCCCGCTGGTCCCGCTCGATTCGGGGACCGGGGCGCAGGCGGGGCTGCCGGCCTCTCCGGCTGTAAACTCCGCAGGATCAGGCCAGCAGAAGAAGCCTGAGGACAAACCGAAGAAGCCCGAGAAACCCGCGCCCGCTGTGCCCCCGGAGGACGACATCGTGTCCTATCAGCCGCGCTGGTTCGCCGGGACCTATCTCGGCCCCAACAAGGAGCTGCCTGCGGTTCCCGCCGACGCGCTGATCTTCATGTCCGACGACAACCAGGCAATCTACATCACGGGCGTCCTGGACCTCTACAACGTCGGGAAGAAGTACAAATTCAGGTTCAAGCCGACCAAAAAGTACTTCGAAAGCAGCATAATCAACGCCGACGCCCTGGAAGTGCACCCCTTGGAGGAGGAGAAGGAGAAGCCCCCGCAGAAGCCGGACGAGCAGAAGGCCGCGTACCCCAGGAAGAACGTCGTGCTCATTCTCGACGACAACAAGGAAATCCTGGGGGATCTCCTGGGCGAAGACGGCGAGAACTACGTGATTCGGGAAAAGGAGAGCCGCGGGGAGATAAGAATCCCCAAGGCCAGGATTCTCAGAATAGACTAGCCTCACATGCGTGCCGTTTCGACCGTCATCGCAGCAATACTCCTTCTCGGCGCAGCCTCGGCCTCCCTGAGAGCCCAGGACGCGGGCAAGAGTCCCGAAGAGGCGCTTGCCCAGGCCAGAAAAGCCGTCTCGGAAGGTACGGCGCTGCTGAGGCAGGCGGGCGAATCCGACGGCGACCAGGGCGCCCTCGCCAGGAAGGCTCTGAAGCTGTTCGAGCAGGCGCAGAAGCTCTACGAATTCTACGTGAACAAGGCCGGGTCCAGCCCGAAGATCGAAGACGAAATCTCCCACATGCAGTCGCTAATCTACTGGTCCCGGAAGATGACCCCGCTCGCGTCGGAAGAGGATTCAGGCGGCGAGGAGAAGAAACCCAAGTCCGACCCCGAAAAGGACCTGCCCGGCGGAGAGGACCAGCCGCCCCCGCCCGCGCCGGAGCCGGAGGAGAAGAAACCCGAGACCGCAGACCTCGACTCCAGGGCAGCCGCGCTGCTGGCCCAGGCCGAAAAATACGAGAAGGAGAATCCCGAGGACTTCTTCGCCATCTCCGTGATGTATTTCAAGGTGGTGGACCAGTTCCGGAACAGCCCGTCCGCCGCGAAGGCGCTCGAGAAGTGCCTCGAATACCAGCGCAGGCACCTCGAGAGGAGTGCGGGAGGCAAGCCTGCGCCGGCCCCTCCGGCGCCCAGGCAGGCTGATCCAGCAGCTTACGTCCCGCCCTCGGAGCCCATGCTGATTCGGCTCAACCTGAGGCACCCGGATCCGGCGATACGGCTGAGCAACGTCCATGCGCTGGTCTCGGCCGTGGGGAAGAAGTGCATCCCGGACCTGCAGGATCTCTTCCTCGCCGAGGGGGACGCCAAGGTCCTGGATGCGGTCGTCGGGACTCTGGCAGGCTTGAAGGACCCCTCGACGGTCAAGTTCGCCCTGAAGTGGGCCAAGGAGAGGGGCGCCGAAACCGGATCGAAGGTGATAAGGCTCGCCGCCGCGGTCGGGAAGGCCGAGTGCTCCAGGATAATCATGATTGCCGTCGCGGTGAACGCCGATTCCGTGTACACCTCGCAGAGGCCGCTGAACCGGGGTTTCGTCGAGCCCTACGCGGAAAAGGTCCGCGATGCATACGGCTCCGGAATCAGGGCCGAGGCGCTCGAAGGGCTCGGAAGAATGGGCGATGAGGGGGTCTCCGGACTCAGGTCGTGCCTCAAGGCCAGGAGCCAGGTGGCCCGAGAGGCCATACTCTGCCTCGGCATGCTCAAGGACCACCGCTCCTCGGGATACATCTCGTTCTACCTCCAGAGGAACAACGCCATGGCGTTCAGGAGCGAGGCCATGGCGGCACTGTTCATAATCGGCATCGAGGCTGTCCCGTACCTGATAAAGAACCTCGACAATCCCGCTCTCCGCATATGGTCCGCATACCAGCTCAGGGAGATGACCGGCCAGCAGTTCACCGCCAGCGCCGCCGACCGCTGGTGGGCATGGTACAACCAGAACAGGAAGAAGTGACAATCTCGTCCGCCGGCATCCCCCTGCGGGTCTTTCGCGGCGCCGGGCGGCCATGTCGCCTTCCGCGGCACTGACGCCCCCGGGATTTCAAAGGACGGTGCGAAATGAGGGTGCGCGTCGGGGCTGATCGCAGGCTGGCGCCGCGGATTCTCGGAGCCGCCGCGAGGCTTGCGCTTTCCGCCGCGGTCCTGGCGTCAACGCTGTTTCAGGGCGCCTACACGTACCGGCGAGCCCTGTTCGAGGAGACCCTCAAGCGCAGGATATCGGCACTCCTTTTCGAGAAGACGCGCTCGGAGATAGCCATCGGCGCGATTGGAGGCAGCTGGGTTTCCGGCGTCGCCCTCGAGGACGTGGAAGTCTCCGGCGTCGGGGGGGCGCCGCAGATAAGAAGCGTGAAGATTAAGGCGGCCTCCCTGTCCTTCGATCCCATGGCGCTCGCGCTGGGGGATCCTTCGGGGATTAAGGCGGTGGAGATTGAGGACGTCGAGGTCGCAATCGACTTCGACAAAATCGGGCCGGATGCTGAGCCCGGTAAGGAGGCGCCGGGCCCGTTCCCCGACCTCGAGGGCCTCTTCCTGCCGTCCGTCAGGGTGCGGAACCTCATGGTAACGGCGGTTCGCGGCGGCACCAGGATCGAGATCCGCGGTATTTGCGCGGATTCGGCCGGCGGACCGCTTGGCTCGGCGTCGGCGGGCATCGTCTGGTCCTCAATCGCGTTGGACTCGCCAAGCGGGAGATGCGGGTGGGGGCCCGGCACGGCGGATGCTGCATTTTCCCGGGGCGGTGTCGATGTGCGAGCCTCGTGCGGCGGCCTGGATGTCCTCGACTGCCGAATCGGGGTTCCAGCCCCCTCGGGCCCGCAGAAAGCGGCTGTCTCCGCCACGGTCCGGCCCTTCAGGGGCTGCGAAACCCGAATCTCCGGATTTCTCAGCTGGCCGCCGGGTTCCGGATTCGAAGCCGACGTCGAGGCGGACGTCCGGGACGCGGGCGCGGTCCCGGAATTGCCCGGATTGCCGCTGCCGCGCATGAGGGGCGCGTTCGGCGTCAGGGCGCACGCCGAGGGGCGCGACTGGGACGTGTTCAACATGAGCGGCAGGCTCGAGTTCTCGGCCGGGGAAGGCGAACTCGCCGGAATCCGCCTGGAATCAATCGCGCTGTCCGGGACGCTCGATCCGGGCCTGATGGCTTCCGCCTCGGGCCGCGCCGTCGGGCCGGGCTTCGACCTCCGAATCAGCCTGCAGGCGGCCTGGGACGGTCCGGTCGAATTCAGCATCGAATCCGAGGTGCCGGACCTGTCGAAGGTGCTCGAGGGCGCTCCGCGGACCGGCGTCGCGGGCAGGGCGGGATTCAAGGGGGCGTGCTCGGGTCTCGGGGAGTCGCCCTCGCTTGCGGGAAGGTTCGAATCGAGCTTCGGCAACCTTGCCGGCGCTGCGGGAGTCGAAGTCGATGCGGGGATTGCCCTCCGCGGGGACGGCATGGACTTCGACGGCGCCCAGGTGCGGACCGCCGGGGGGAGGATGGACTGCTCGGGGCGCCTGGTCTTCGCGCCGGAGTTCGCCATGTCCCTGAAGGCGGGGCTGAGGGCGGAGTCGCTCAAATCGCTGCTGCCGCCGGATTTCGTCCCCGGGCTCGGCTTCGATGCGTCGGTCGCGGCGGACGCGCTGATTTCCGTGCGGGACGGGTCGTTCTCAGTCCGCGGTTCGGTGCGCGACGGCGTCTTCAGGTCGAACGGCATGGAGTTCAGCGGCATCGAGGCCGACGCGGCGTTCGAGGGGTCGGCAATCGGAATCGAGCGATTCAGGGCTTTCACCGGCCCATTCGGATTCAGCGCCGATTCGGCGGTGCTGGACTTCTCGAAGGGGTTCCTCGCGACGGCCCGGGGCTTCTCGGTCTCCTGGGACGGCGATTCCATGTGCGCGACGGGTCCGGTCGTCTTCGGAATAGAGGGCGGAATCGTCCGGGCCGGGCCGTTCTCTCTCGAGGGAGCCGGCACTTCCCTCTCGGGAGGATTCGAGATATCCGGCGAATCGCTGAGCGGGAAAGTCAGGGCGGGATGCGCCGATTTGCAGGCGCTCGGCGGGCTTCTCCCGGCGGGGCTCGCGGGAATCCGCGGGGCGGCGGAAGCCGAGGCGGAGCTTTCCGGGAGCCCCGGCAAGGCCGGCGTCAGGCTTGTCGCGGGCTTCAGGGGGATCCGGGCCGAGGGGACTCCGGAGCTCAAGGGAAGCGTCGAGATGTCGGCGTCCGGCGGCTCCGCCGCGCTGCAGCGGGCCGTGGTCGAGACGGACGGCGGGATGGTGGAGATTTCGGCGCGCGTGCCGTTCGATTTCGACCTCTCGGGTCCGAAGGACGTGCTGGAATCGGTCGCGGCGATTTTGGATGATCCCGGCTTCGAGGCTGAGCTGCGGTGCAGAATCGACGACGCCCGGAGGGCGGCCGCGGCGTTCCAGGGCGTCCCGCAGGCCGTGGCCGGCCGGGCGCGTCTCGAAGCCGCCGTCAGGGGGCCGTTGCGGGACCCGGCCTGCTCCGGGGTCTTTTCGTGGCTGGTCCCGAAGGGATCCGGAACGCCGCTCAGGAAGCTCAGGTTCTCCTTCAGGTCCGCGCCGGGCGGCCTCCAGTTCGAGCGCGGGCAGGCGGAACTCAGCTTCGCCGAAATCGGCTTCTCCGGGTTCGTCCCGGTCCGGCTCGGGCCGGTCCCGGGGGGCGGGGCGGAGTTCGACCCGTTCGGCGGTGAAGGGGAGATGAACCTGGATTTCCGATGCGAGGAGTGCGAGATAGAGAACGTCGCGAGGGAGTTCGGGTTCCCCGGCGGGCTGTCCGAACTGGCGGGGAGGTGCAGGTTCGCGGTCCGGGCGCGGGGGACGTTGAAGTCGCCTGAGATTGCGGCGGAAGGGGTGTGCGACGGGATCGAGATTCCGCTCTCCGCGGGCAGGAAGGGGGATCTCTCATTTTCGGCGTCGTACTCGCAGGGCGCGCTCGCGGTGCACCGGTGCGATTTCTCGTCGGGCGCCGCGGCGGCCAGGTGCAGGGGGAGCTTCCCCGTGAATCTCGGACTCGGCGCGGCGGAAAGCGGGCTGATTGACCCCGAGGCGCTGATTTGGGCCGAGGCGGTGCTGACGGGGTTCGACCCCGGGATGTTCGCAATCCCCGGCGGGCAGCTCAGGACGTTCTCGGGAATCGTCTCGGGCGAGACCAGGCTCGGCGGCACGTACGCGAAGCCGGCCCTGGAGGCGGATTTCAGGCTTTCGGACGGAGACATCTCTTTCAAGAATCCCGCGCTGCCCAGAATCGGGGCCGTTTCCGGGACCCTCGAAATCAGGGAGGGGGGAGCCGTGGCCGTGATTGAGGGGGATTCGTCCGGCGGGTCCATACGCGTCGAGAGCAACGTGGCGATTTCCTCGGGCCGCGTGACCGGAATCCACGCGGAAATCGAGGGGAAGAACAGGCCGCTCGTCCTCGCGGGCCCCCCCGCCCGCGTCAGGTCCGACTTCTCGCTCAGGCTCCACGGAACTCCGGAATGCGCCGTCCTCAGCGGGAGCGTGAAGGCTTTCGCGACGAGGGTGGAGAAGAGAATCGACCTCGACGGCGCGCAGGGGGAGGGAGGCGAAATCATCCCGGGATTCAGCCTCCCCGGCATCGACAGGGTGGACCTCGACGTGGCCGTGACCGCGCCTGAGGGCGTGAGAATCACCTCCGAGATATTCCAGTCCGGAATCTCCGTGGCCGACATCTGCGTGGACGTCGTTGGGGACATGAGGATTCTGGGGCCGACCACGTCCCCGTACCTGATTGGCAGGCTCTATTCGCGCCGGGGCTGGGCGGACCTGCCGTTCTACAGGCTCACCCTGGCGGCCGCCCAGGCGGAGTTCACCGAGGCGAATCCTCAGGACCCGGTCATCAACGTCCTGGGCAGGACCGCGCGGGGGAACGGGACCATCTACGTGAACGTCAACGGCCCGCTTTCTTCGGCCGAGGTCTCGTTCAGGTCCGACCCGCCCATGCCCGAGGAGGACATCAGGGTGTTCCTCGTGACGGGGATGAGGCCGTCGGACTTGAGGGGCAGCGGGTCGGGGCAGGCGATGGGAGCCCAGATACTCGCGCTCGTGGCGAGGCAGATTACGCCCCGCATCTTCGGAAAAGGGGTGGAGGAATCGATTCTGGACAGGGTGAGCTTCCAGACGGAAAAGGACTCGATTACCAGGGAGCTGCGCTACAGCGCCGGGTTCAGGATTTTCGACTGGCTCTATCTCACCGGCGAGAAGGACGAGCGCGGGTACTACAACGGCAAGGTGACGGTCAAGCTTGGATTCAAGGTGAAATGATTCGCACGGTCCGGAGCTCGCTTTTGTCCGGCCGGGCGCGGTCCCTGGCGGCCGCCGCCGCGGTCGCCATGCTCGTCCTGCCTTCGGGGAGCCTCGAGGGCTCGGACGCGGGCGAGAAGGCGGAAATCGGGGGCCTTAAGATAAAGTTCACCGATACCTCCGCGCTCTCCGCGTCGGAGATGGTGAAGGCGGTGGAAGAGGACGTCCTCGCCTATCTTGCGAACGGCCGGCGCAGGAGCTTCCTGGAGGACGCGGCCTACCGCCTCGAGGCGCGCATCAGGCTCGAGGGGAGGCCTTTCGCGAGAGTCGGATTCGAGATTGCCGACAACGGGAAGCGGCTCAGGTTCGACGTTGACGCGGGCCCCGAGGTGGAAATCGAATCCATCGTCTTCGAGGGCGCGCGGTTCCTCGGCCGGGACGAGCTCGACGACTGCTTCCGGGCCGGCAGCGTCATTCCCCTGGTCGAGGGAAGGAGGCTGTACGCCGAGAGCAGGATCGAGGACGCGATATCCGACGTGAAATCGAGGTACAAGGCGTCGGGCTACATCTGGGCGAAGGTCTCGCAGAAATCGGTCGCGTTCTCCGCGGACAGGAAGCGGGCGGCCGTCGTGGTGGAGATTGAGGAGGGCCGCAGGGCCGTCGTGTCCAGCCTCGTCTTCGCCGGAGCTCTGCTCGAGAGGCCGCAGGACCTCGAGGACCTCAAGGCCCTTCGCGGAGGGCCCTACAGCCCGGGGCTCGTGATGAAAATCAGGAACAGGCTGCTCGAGTTCTACGCGCAGCAGGGCTACCCGTTCAGCCGGGCGGATGTCACGCCGCTCATAGATTCCTCGACCGGCGCGGTGTCCATCGAAGCGAGGGTGACGGAAGGAAGGAAGACCTACGTGAGGCGCGTGACGGTCGAGGGGAACGACATTACGCTGGACAGCGTCGTCCTGCTCATAGCGGGCTTGAGGATGGGCGACCTCCTGACGCTCGACAGGAGGAGGAAGGCGATCGCCGACCTCTGCCTGCAGGGGCTTTTCGACGAGGTCGACGTCCGGGCCTTCGCGGTCGAGGGGGACGCGGAGAGCGCCGATGTCCTCGTGAAGGTGAAGGAAGCGGACCACGTGAGAATCGAGTGCTCCGCCGGATTCCACTCGTACGAGCTCTTGAACGGGGACGTCAGGATAAAGAGCCCCAACACGTTCGGGACCGGCAGGAGCGTCTGGCTCGGGGCGAAGCTGTCGTTCCGCGAATGGATGCTGGAGTCCGGCCTGCACGATCCGTGGGTCCTGAACCTCCCGTTCAGGGGCCAGTGGCGCGGTTTCGTGGGCCGCAGGATAGAGAACGAGTTCTCCGCGTTCCGCTGGGGCATGGATTTCTCGTTCACGTTCCCGTTCGTGAAGGAGCTCTCGGCCACGGCCTCGTACCACTACGAGTACTCGGACGTGTACAAGGCCGACGAGGGGATAGACATAGACGCGTTCAGGGAGCTCAACATAAGCTCAATCGGAATCGGCGTGATGCTGGACCTGAGGGACGACCCGTTTAATCCGAAGTGGGGCCTTCTAGTGGACCTTCTCCACGAGTTCGGGGGAAGGGGCCTCAGGGGAGGGGTGCATTTCGACAGGTCGATTCTCAAAGCGGCCTGCTACGCCACGCCGGTCCTGGGAGTGACATTCTCGATTGCCGGCGAGGCTTCCATCGTCGATCCGAAGTCCCGGACCGAGGACATCCCCATCCAGCTCAGGCTGTTCCGGGGCGGCATGTCCTCGGTGCGGAGTTTCGGCGAGCGCAGGCTCGGTCCGAGAAACGAGGCCGGATCGGTCATCGGAGGGGAAGGATACCTGCAGTTCAACGCCGAGATGCGTGTGCCGCTGTCCGTCTTCGGCGACGTTCCCCTGCTCAAGCCCTTCGGCGTGGCGGTGTTCTACGACACGGGCTCAATCAAGGAGCATGCGGCGATGTGGCTCGACTTCACGGGCTTCAGGCACGCGGTGGGCGCGGGGATACGGCTCATCACGCCGATAGGGCCCGTGAGGCTTGACGTGGGGTGGAACCCTGATCGCAGGCATCGGGAGGACGCCTACGCAGTCCACATCGCCCTGGGGCACGCGTTCTGAAGGCGGAGGGGCCGGATTGACCCGGCGCAGCAGGGACGCGGCGAAAGGCCGCGTTATTCACATAGGTGTTGACAAGTAAACATTTAATATGATAATTGTTTAATCAAGTAAACAGAATGAACAGGGAAAATCTTCTTAGAATCGTCGCGGAATGGCTCGAGGAGCAGGGGCTCCCCTCGATGCTGCCGCGCCTTCGGCCGGAGGCTGACGTCGCGAATCTGAAGCGCGTTCTTGCAGTCGTGGGGCCGAGACGGGCGGGGAAAACGTATTTCCTGTATTAGCTCATCGGGTCCCTCCTGCGGGACGGAGCCGCGGAGAAGCGCGACGTCATGTTCGTGGATTTCGAGGATTACCGCCTCGTAGGTTTCGCTGCCGGCGACGTGGATTCGCTTTTCGCGGCCTTCAACCGCGTCGCAGGCCGCAATCCCAGATTCCTGTTCTTCGACGAGGTCCAGCGCGTTCCCGACTGGGGCAGGATTCTCCGCACGCTGCACAACAGCAGGAAATACAAGATTGTCGTCTCTGGCAGCAGCTCAATCCTGCAGCATCCCCGGATTGCATCCGAACTTCGCGGGCGCTACGAGGACGTGCTCATGCTGCCTTTCTCGTTCAGGGAACTCCTCATCCATCGCGGTCTCGATTTCAGCGAGGCCGCAGTCTTCACTGCCGGCAGGGGGCGAATCACCGCGGCATTCGACGAGTACCTGGAAACCGGCGGATTTCCGGAAGTCGCGCTCGCCGGGACTGCTTCCGAAAGGCGCGGAATCCTTCAAAACTACCTGCGCACGATTTTCTACAGGGACATCCTTGACCGGCATGGCATCAAGGCGCGCCACCTTCTCGACGCCATGCTCGCGCAGGTGCTCGAGACCTACTCCGATCTGTTCTCCATAAGCAGGTTCGAAAAGCAGGTGAAGGGCCAGGGCCTGCCGGGCAGCAAGAGGACCCTCTCCGCGTACATCGATTATCTCCGTGAGGCTTTCTTCGTGATTGCCAGCGAGAAATTCTCTTTTTCGGCAAGGCGGAGAATCCTGAATCCCAAGAAGCTGTATCTGGTGGACACCGGCTTCGCCGCGCTCGGGCAGCCCCCGTCGGAGAATCGCGGCAAACTGCTGGAGAACGCGGTGGCGGTGGAGCTTTTCCGCAGGGGCGAGGAGTTCAGCTATTTCAAGGGCAAACGCGAATGCGATTTCATCGTGACCCGGCGCAACAGGCCGGACCAGGCGATACAAGTCTGCTGGGAGCTCGGCCCGAGGAACGAGGACCGGGAAATCTCCGGGCTTTCCGAAGCGCTCAGGACGTCGCGCTCGAAGTCCGGGATTGTCCTGACCCACGACCAGGAGGGAACGAGGACGGTCGACGGCCGGGAGATTCCAATCCGCCCGGCATGGAGATGGATGCTTCAATTCCAGCAGTAGAAGTACCAGTCTCCCTCGAGATGATATATATCGTCGGGATTGGGGCTTGAAGGTACTGGAAGTCCTCCGGACGGACTGTAGACGATTGCCATCGAAGACAGGAAAGTGTGCCGTCCGAATACGACCATGAATGGATTGTGGTATGCTGATATGCGCTCGCCGCCGGTGCTTACCCATTTCAGCCGGGCGGCAATCTCCGTGAACGCCGGCGATTCGGACTGGGGCGGGACGACATCGATGCCGGGAAATCCGGTGTTCATGCCGGCAACTCCGGCAAATGCAGCGCCTGGCGGATCCGGGCAGTCATGTCCCCGCCAATCCTCGGGCGACCCTTCCGCGCTGCCGGCTTCCTGCCCGCGTTTCCATCGTCGAATGCAAGGGTGCGGTCGATGCTGTTTCGCCCATCCCGCCCCGCCGGCAGCCCCTACCTGTTCACC
>JBFZBV010000029.1:0-2582 GCA_041308285.1 Planctomycetota bacterium
ATATTCGACGACAGCGAAACCGTCAGGCAGGGCCAGGAGGACATCGTGAGGACGCTCGCGAACTCCATCGGGCTCATGATTGACAACCTGAGGCTCCTCGCCAAGGTCAAGCAGCAGTCCATAGTCGACCAGCTCACGAAGGTCTACAACCGGAGGCACTTCGACCAGAAGATGAGGGAGGAATTCCGGCGCGCGAGGCGCTACAGCCGCGAACTCTCCATGGCCATGGTCGACCTCGACCACTTCAAGACCATAAACGACACCTTCGGCCACCAGCAGGGCGACAGGATACTCGTGGACGTCTCCAGGATATTCTCCCAGGAAAGCAGGGAAACCGACGTAATCTGCAGGTACGGGGGGGACGAGTTCCTCCTGCTCCTTCCCGAGACGGGCATCGAATCCGCGTGGCTCAAGTCCGAGCGCCTGAGGAAAATCGTCGAGGACACGCGATTCGACAACGTGTCGGGAATCGGGTCGGAATCCCTGCGCATGACGATTAGCGTCGGCGTGGCGTCCCTGGGGGACGAAATCGCCGACGAGATCCAGTTCCTCCGCCACGCCGACGACGCCCTGTACTCGTCCAAGCGGAACGGCCGGAACAAGGTCAGCCTCCCGCCCCACAAGCCTTCCGCCTGATTCCAGGCTTCAGGCTTCGTACCTCAGGCTTCAGGCCTTTCGAAATCCCGGCGCCTTCATGTCTGCCCGAAAGAGACCGCTGCCTGGCGACTCCAGCTCCGTCGGCTCTTTTTCTGTGTCCTGATTCTCCCGACCGCGCGAACCTTCGGTTCGATAAGTGACCATAATCCGGCAGGACGGCCTATCGATTCCTCTCCCCCTCCGAGAGCCGGGCGAGGGGGCATACGCAGCGGCCGGTCGAATTCGAGAAGCAGCGCTGCGCAGAGGGAAAACACGCCGGCGGCCGTGCCGGTTTGCGGGCCCGCGGCGCTGTGGTAGAATCCATCCTTCCGCGCGCGGCGGCAGGCCGCTTCGCGCCGCCGCGCCGGCATGGAGAGGATTCGTATGTCGGGAGTCCCGGACCAGGGCCGCAAGCTCAGGATCGCCTACGTAATCGACAGGTTCGGCACGGACATAGGCGGGGGGGAGGCCTATCTCAGCGCCCTGGCGGCCGAGATGACGAAGGCGGGTCACGAGGTGAAGGTGTTCGCGAGGGAGGCGTCCTCCTGCGAGGCGCCCTTCCCCGTGGAAGTCATCGGGTCCGCGCTCCCGGGCAAGTCCCTGAGGATGCTCTCCTTCGCCCTGAAGGCCGCGCGCAGGACCCGCGAAGACGGGTTCGACATCGTCCACGGCACTGGGAAATGCCTGGGCGCGAACGTCTTCAACCCGCACGGGGGCGTGGAGAAGGCATGGCTCAGGCAGAACTACCAATCGTGCCCGAGCGCGGCGTACAGGCTGATTCTGAGGATTAAACGCGCGCTGAGCCTCAGGCATTACTTCGCCCTCTGGCAGCAGCGGCGGATGTTCGGGCCGGGGGGCGCAGCCAGAATCGTGGCCGTGTCGGACATGGTCATGCGCGACATACGGGAGTTCTACGGGACCGACGACGCCAGAATCTCGGTGCTCTACAACGGGGTCGACCTCGAGAGGTTCAACCCGGCCAACAGGGCGCGGTTCCGCGACGAGGAGAGGGGAATCATGTCCGCGGACCCGGGCGAGACCGTGCTGCTCAACGTGAGCCACAACTTCCGCCTGAAGGGCCTCGGCCCCCTGATTGAATCGCTCGCGGAAATCAGGCGGGCCGCCCCGGACGCGCGCTTCCGGCTGGTCGTGGCCGGGAGGGGGAGGCCGGGACCGTACTCGAGGCTCGCGGCCCGGCTCGGAGTCGGCGGCGCCGTCCGGTTCGCGGGGACGAGGAAGGACATAGAGAGGCTCTACGCCGCGGCGGACGTCTACGTGCACCCGACGTTCTTCGACGCCTGCTCCCTCACGCTTTTCGAGGCGATGGCTTCGGGCCTGCCCGTCGTGACCACGCGGCACAACGGCGCGGCGTGGGCGCTGCAGGGCGGCGAGGGGGAGATAATCGAGGACCCGCGCGACGTCCCGGCCCTCGCCGGGGCGGTGCTCAGGTACTTCGATGCCGCGGAGCGGGAGAGGGCGGGGTCCGCTGCCAGGAAGACGGCCGAGAGGTTCCCGGCGAAGGGCAACGCGGACGGCATGGCTGCCATCTATCTCGGCCTCGCGTCGGCGCCGGAGGGGAGCGCATGAGGGTCCTGCATCTTCTCGGGAACTGGAAGTGGACCGGGCCGGCGGAGCCGGCGGTCGACCTCGCGAGGCAGCAGATGCGCGCCGGAATCGACGTCACCTTCGCCTGCGCCCTGCCGCCGGACGAGGGGGGGAGGGGCGTCGCGGACAAGCTGGCCGCCTTCGGGATTCCGGCCTGGCACGATCTGAGACTCAACAAGCACTTCAACGTGCTCCACAATTCGGCCGACATCAAGCGCCTCGCCGCGCGCCTGAAGACCGACAGGTTCGACGTGCTCCACTCCCACACCGCCAACGACCACTTCATAGGCGGCGTCGCGGCGAAGCTCAGGAGCCGCGGACCCGCGGTCGTGAGGACTTCG
>JBFZBV010000030.1:0-6862 GCA_041308285.1 Planctomycetota bacterium
ATGAACATCTTCCGCAGCATTTTCTTCAGGTCCCACCCGTACCGCATGAACCCGCTCGGCACCGAGCAGAGCGTGTCCAGGGCGGGCAGGGAGGATTTGACGGCCTTCCACAGGCGGTTCCTGAGCTCCGACAACATGGTCGTGGCGGTTTACGGCGACGCGGACATGGAGAAAGCCCAGAACCTCGTGACGAAGCATTTCTCCGACCTGAAGAGATCCGATTCGCTTCCAGACATGACGCCGCCGGTCGAGAAGGCTCTCGTCGAAAACGACGACCGCCATGTCGACGCGGACTTCAGCAACGTCGTCGTGATGATGGGCTACAGCGCACCGGCGTACGACGACCCCGACCGCTACGCCATGACGGTCATAGACGCGCTGACTTCCGGAGCCGCGATGCCCGGAGGATGGCTGCACGAATCCCTGCGGGGCGCGGAGAAGGGGCTCGTGTACTACGTGCACGCCAACAACTGGGCCGGGATGGGAGCCGGAACCTTCTATGTAACCGCCCTTACGACGCCCGAGAACCGCGAGGAGGTCGTGTCCAGGATATCCTCCCAGATAGCCAGGCTGTCCCAGTCGGCGGTCTCAGCCGGGGAAATCGCGACGGCGAAACAGGTGCTGATTACCGTCTTCGGCGTGTACAACCAGACGCTCGAAGACCAGGCGCAGGAGGCTTCGCTCAACGAACTGTACGGCTTCGGCTACGATTTCTCCGACAAGTACATCCAGAAGATAGACGCGGTCACGGCCGAAGACATCATGCGCGTGGCGAAGAAGTACCTGGGGACGCGCCTCCTGCTCACAATCGGCCCGGCCCCCGGCGGGGCGGACGGCGGCAAGGACGAAAGTCCAGGCGGCGGATAGCGGCCGCGGCCGGGCGGATCATCCGCTTGCCCGGCAGCCTGCCAGGTCTCACGGTGACGGTTTTGGAGTTGAATGGGATGAATCGCGCGCCAATCTCTTTGTTCGCGGCAGTGTCCCTTGCGCTTTCTGCTGCCGCCGGATGTTCCCCGAAATCCCCCGGGCCCGCCGGCGGCGAGGGGACGGCCAATCCACAGGCGAGGGAGCAAATCCTCAGGTTCAACAACGGCGCCGAGCCCGAAACCCTCGACCCGGCCATAATGACGGGCAACCCCGAGCACATGCTGGCGATGGCAATCTTCGAAGGGCTCACCTCCTACGACCCGAAAACGCTCGAACCCCGGCCCGGCATGGCGGAGACATGGTCCGTCTCCCGGGATCTCCTGACATACACCTTCAAGCTGCGCAAGGGCGCCGTGTGGACGAACGGCGACCCGGTCACGGCCGACGACTTCGTCTACTCCTGGCGCAGGGCGATACTGCCTAAGACGGCCGCGCAGTACGCCTATCAGTTCTATTACATAAAGGGAGCCCGCGAATTCAACAAGGGCATCATTTCCGACTTCTCAAAGGTGAGTATTAGCGCGCCCGACAAGGCCACGGTCGTGGTTGCCCTCGAATCCCCCACCCCCTATTTCCTGGACCTTACGTCCTTCCAGACCTACATGCCGGTGCACCAGGCGACGGTCGAGAAGTTCTCAGACAAGTGGACCAGGCCCGAAAACATGGTTTCCAACGGACCGTTCAGGCTGAAGGAATGGACGCCCGAGAAGCAGATAGTGCTCACCAGGAATCCCTCCTACTGGAACGCCGGGCAGGTCCGGCTCGCGGAGATTGTCGCGTTCCCTTATTCGAGCCTTGATACGGCCTACAGCCTGTTCAGGCAGGGCGGGATAGACTGGATGCGGGGCATCCCGCTACCGAAAATCGACGAGATAAAGCGCCTGCCTGAATACAACGTGGCCCCCTGGCTCGCGACGTATTTCTACAGGCTGAACGTCACCCGCAAGCCGTTCGACGACGCCAGAATCAGGAAAGCATTCTCCATCGCCATCGACCGGGATTCCCTCGTCCGCGAAATCGTGAAGGGCGGACAGGTGCCGGCCCTGGGATTCTGCCCGAAGATGCACGGGTACGACGGAGTTTCCGGGCCCGGATACGACCCCGAGACCGCCAGGAAGCTGCTCGGCGAGGCCGGATATCCGGGAGGCAAGGACTTCCCCAAGGTCGACCTCCTCTTCAACACGGACGAGGGCCACAAGCAGATTGCCGAGGCCGTTGCTCAGATGTGGAAGGAGAACCTGGGCGTCACGGTCGGCCTTTGCAACACGGAATGGAAGGTCTATCTGGACGACGTCAGCAACCTGAACTACCAGATTGCCCGCGCGGGCTGGATTGGGGACTACACGGACCCGAACACGTTCCTGGACATGTTCGTCACCGGCGGGGGGAACAACAACACCGGCTGGTCCAACGCCGAGTACGACAGGCTCATAGCCGATGCGGCAAGGGAAATCGACATGGGGAAGAGGATGGAGTTGTTCAGGAAGGCCGAGAAGATTCTCGTCTGCGACGAGCTGCCTGTCATCCCGTTCTACTTCTACGTGAAGCAGGACCTGCTCAAGCCCTGGGTCAAGGGGATATATCCCAACGTGAGGCACCTGCACCCGTTCCAGCCCATGTATTTGGAGTAGCGGTCAACGACGCCGAGGTCTCCGCATCATCTCGTGCAGCGCCATGAGGTGCTGTCGGGAATATCGCACGAAGGCGCAGGTCGTGAAAGGCCTGGGACGCGGGGAAAGAGCCGGAGCCGGCCTATTGGCCGCCGATGAATTCGTCGCACTCGGGGCAATAATACTCGTCCCCCCGCCTCTTGGCCCTGGCTTCGGGGAGCACCTTCTCGCAGAGGAAGCAGACGACCTTCTTGCCCTGCATCGGAATCTGGACAGGCGACTTGCATTTCGGGCATTTGCCCTTCTTGCCCTCGTATTCCCGCTTGACCAGGAAGACCTTCTTGCAGGTCTTGCAGGTCACCTTGATTGCCTCGCCCGACGGCCGCTTGTCGGGGATGTCGACCTCCTTTTGCTCCTCGGCGGATATGGGCGGCAGGCTCGCGAGCAGCTCCGACATCGGCCTTCCGGTCGGCACCGTCTTATCGTCCGGCGCCGGGAAGGGAGCGACCTCTTCCGCGGCGGGCACGGCCTTCGGCTCTTCAGGGGGCCTGGAAGACGCATCCGAGGCGGCGGGACGGCCCGCCGTGAGCCTGGCGTGCATCTCTGCGAGCACCTTGTTCTGCGTCTTGAAGCCCATCGCCTTCTCGCAGGCCGCAACGGCGCCGGGGACATCCCCCGAAGCCTCCTTCTGCGATGCGAGCTCTACGAGCTTCTCCACCATCGACTCCACGAGGAGCTTGTCGATTTTCGTCTGGATTTCCGCAGGGTTCGCGGAGAACTGCTTGGCCTCCTCGAGGACCTGTACGGCGTTCTTAATCTGTTTCTTGGCGGCCAGATCCGCCGCGTCGGCGAGCCTCCTGTCGAGTTCCGATTTCCGCCGAATCTTGTCGGTCTCATCCTTGATGGTGCTTATGATTCCGTCGATGGAGTCCGGAGAATCGGCGAAGGGCCTGGCCTTCTCGTACACCGCCACGGCCTCGGACCACTCCCCGGCCGCCTCGAGCTCCTTGGCCTTGGCGCACATGGAGTCGAACGCGGCCTTCTTGAGCCCATCGATTTTCGCGTCGAACGTGATGTGGCTCTCGGCGAACTCCCTGGCCGTCTCCATGACCTCGATTGCGCCCTTGTAGTCGCCTCCCTTCAGTTTGGCCCTGGCCTCGGACTCGATTCTCTTGAACTCCGCCTCCTTCTTGTGCCTCGAATACTCCCTTTTCGCCGTCGCTATGAGGAGTTCCACGCTCTTGGGGCTCGAGGCGTATTTGGCGACCTCCTCGTAGGCCTTGATTGCCAGCTTGTACTTCCCTTCCTTCTCGAGTTCCCTGCCCTTGGAGACTCCCTCGTCGAAGATTTTCTTCTTCAGCGTATCAATCTTCATCCGCGCCGACACCGTGGAGTCGGAGACCTCGGAGGCCTCGTACATCTTCTCAAGCGCCGTCCGCAGGTCGCCGGACGTCTCGTGCCCGTCCGCCTCCTTCTTGAGGTCGTCGAAGCGCTTCTTCTTCTCCGTCTCCTCCTTCTTGGCCTTTATCGCCTCGATGGCGGCGTCGACTTCCTCGGGCGCCGAAGTCCACGGCCTCGCCTTCTCGCAGTGCTCCACCGCCTCTATGAACTTCCCTTCGGCCTGGCACTCCTGCGACAGGGCCATGAAGCGCTTGAACGAGTCAGCCTTCAGGTTGTCAATCCTGGCCTGGACCGCCACCGGGGCGGGGCTCACCACCTTCGCCTTCTCGAGCCATCCTATCGCGGCCTCGATGTTTCCCTCTTCCGCGGATTTCTTCGCTGAGGCCTCGAGCCTCGAGTACTCTTCGCGCCTCTTCTTCTCTTCGTCCCTCTTGCGGACGGACTCGATTATCTCGTCCACCGCGCCCGGCTCCGCGGTGAACTTCCTGGCTTCCTCGAGAAACGCCACTGCCTCCTCGCACTGCCCCTTGTCCTCGGCTTCGCGCGACTTCGCAATCCGCTCGTCGCAGGCGGCCTTCGCGAGCTCCTCGATTTTCGCCTGTATCGCCGCCGGGTTGTCGGCGAGGTCCTTGGCGCCGCGGAGTATGTCGATTGCCCCCGACACGTCGCCCTTGTCGGCCCGCACGCGGGCGTTCTCCTCGGCTTTCCTGAGCCTCGCGGACCGCTTCCCGGACTCTATCTTGGCCTTGAGGACTTCGACAATCCTGTCGACCTCCGCAGGTTCCTGGGCGAACGATTTCGCCTTCTCGAACAGCGATATGGCTTCTTCGAAGTCGCCTGCCTCGTCCTTGGCGTCAGCTTCGGCGGAGAGCTCCTTGTAGGCCTTGTCCGTGAGCGCTTCGATTCTCCTCCGGTGGGAAGTCTTGTTGGGGGCGAATTCGAGCGCCTCGTTCAGCTTCTCGACGGCGCCGGCGTAGTCGCCTTTCGCCTCCCTGGCCTCGGCGGCCTCCATTTTCTTCTGGTAGCGGGGGTCCGGCGGCTCTTCGGCCGGCTTCTCCGGTTCCGGCTCAGGCTCCGGTTTCGGGGCAGCGGCCTCCCGCGTCTTGGTGCGCGCGGAAGTCTTGCGCCTCAGCGCGGCGGCATCCTGGCCAGGTTTGGCCTTTTTCCTCTCCGGTTCGGCTTCGACTGCCTCCTCGACGACGGCGGGCTCGCCCTCCACCTCCGGGATGGGCTCTACTTCGACCACCTCCTCGACCGCGGCCTGCGGTTCTTCCTCCGGCTGCGGGTGCTTCTTGCGCAGGAGGCCGGTCGCGCCCTTCTTCCTGAGCTTCCCCGTGTCGTGGGCAGGCGCCGGGCGCTTCCCGGATTCCTCTCCGGCGCCGTGCTCCAAATCCTTGAGCAGCGATTCGAATGAGTCGTACCTGTCCTCGGGCTTGCGTTCAACCAGGCGGGCAGCCACCTTCCTGGCGTGAGGCGACAGCGACTCGAGCACCTTGGCCGGACCCGCGTCGAGCAGCTTGGGGCCTGCCAGGAGGTACAGGAGGACCATGCCCGACGAATACAAATCCGATTTCGCATCCGCCTTCTCCCCGGGCTTCTGGGCGTCCGGGGGGAGGAAAATCCTGTCTTCCGCGTCGGGCTTGCCGCTGGCTATCTTTATTTCCCTTTCGAGCGAGGTGAAGAACCTCATCTCGACGTCGTCCTCGTGCGTTATGTATATGTTCTGCGGAGTGAGCCGGCCGTGGACGAAACCAACGGATTCCGCATGCTGGAGAATCCTGCCGATGAGGGTGAAAATCGCGATTGCCTTCTCCTCCGGGAAGGATCCCTCTTCCTCGATGATTGAGGCGACGAGTTCGCCGGAGGGGATCTCCTGGGCGAAGAACACCCTGTTCTCGAAGACCTTCAGGGAGTCGAATTTCGCAATCGCCGGGTTGTTGAGTTTCGACAGGGCCTGCCCCTGCCTGGTCAGCCACTTGAGCAGCTTCTCGTTCGCCGCGGTCTGCGGATACAGCACGTGGACTATCTTCTTGCGGTTTTTCCCGTGTTCGGAAAGGTAGTTCAGCCCGGTGGAATCCTTCTCGAGCTTGGCGACGATGTTCGTGCCCGGGAAGGAAGGGTACGGCGAGACGGATCCGGCGGGTTCGGGCGCCTTCGCCGGTGCCCGCGCCGGTGACGCCTCCTTCTCCTCGGTCTTCGGCGGGATACCCTCGATGATGTCGTCCACCTCGCCGGACGCGATTTTCTTCCAAATCACGTTGGCCTGCGCCTCGGTGATGATTCCCTTGAGGCACATTATGCCGTCCAGCGAGTCTTCCACTCCCGCCTCTTCCTTGAGATTCTTGAGGAGGTCAAGGCACTCGTCCACCTGCTGACGCGTAGCTAGTTTCTCGTTCAGCACCAGGTTGGCGAAGTCGACATCTGACTGTTTGGGCATCTCGAGATGATCAAAAGAGGCCAACACATGCCCCAGGCCCGCCCGAGAATCCGCCGGGGGAATCGAAACTTTATATTGCCGCGCCGCGGAAAGCATGTCAAGTGCGAGCTTGGACAGCCCGCGGGTTTTGACTTGAATCGGCGCCGCCATAATGCTTCCATGTACACCGGTCGAGATTGCGGAAACCTCGCGGCGCCCCCCATATCCCGGGCGCCCGACGGAGCGGGCGAACCCGCTTGCCCTTATTGAGGTCCTGCTCGAATGGAAGACATCAATCCCGAATCCTTGCTCGAGGGGCATGGGGCGATAGTCGATGCCCGCGAACTCAAGGGCAGGGTGAAAGTCCTGAGCCCGTCGGACTTCTCGGCCGTGCTGGCGCGCAAGATTGAGGAGGCGCGGGCCGAGACGGTGCGCCGTTCGCTGGGCCCCGGCGACATCCCCAAGATGCTAGATTCCTACCTGCGCGAAAACGTGAACCTGAAGGCCA
>JBFZBV010000031.1:0-8174 GCA_041308285.1 Planctomycetota bacterium
CTCTTCCGATCTCAAGAGCCTCATGCACACCGCGCCGGACGGCCAGGGGTCGCACTACCTGCTTTTCGACTACGCCTGCGCGGCCGAGGCTCTGCACGAGCTGCCCGCCGCGGAGAGGCCGGGCCGCGCAAAGGCGATTCTGGCGTTGATTCTGGACGCCCGGGGATCAGACGGGGGGTATCTGGACAATCCCATCATCGGGCCGCACTATGCAACCGCAATGGCGCTGCTGGCGTTCCAGAGCTTCAGAAGCGCCGTACGCAGGGGCAACTGAGTCGGTTCTGGGCGGGGAAGGGAGCGGGGATGCTATTGCGCCCTCGGACCTGTAAAATGCTGTCTATGAAACAAGCCCCGGAGGCGCTCGCCGGTCTTCTCTTCCTGGTCCTTGCCGGGAATGTCGCGGCAGCGCAGGCCAAGCCTGCCATGCCGGGGCAAGGGGACGACTTCTTCAACCTCGGCCCCACCGGAGCGACGGGCACGCCGCTCAAGCCAAAGGAATCCGAGGCGTTGGGAATCCCGAAAGGGAGCGTCGGAATCAGGGTTGAAAAGGCTGCGCCGGGATCGCCCTGCGCAGGAAGGCTTGAGGCGGGCGACATAATCGTCGCTGCGGCCGGCCGGGGATTCCCGGCGAAGGACGATCCGATGCTCTGCCTCTCGAGGGCAATCGAGGCGGCCGAGGCGGCGAAGGTACCGGTCCTCAAGCTGTCGCTCCTCCGGTCCGGCAAGCCTGCGGCGGCGGCCGTCGAACTCCCGGCCCTCGGGGCGCATTCACGGACCTGTCCTGCCTCATGCCCGAAGTGCAGGGCGGTGATTGACGCAGGGCTCGCGTATCTCGCCAAAGCCCAGGAATCGGACGGGTCGTTCCCGTGCGCGACGGGCGGCATAAACGGCAAAATCGCCGTGACGACAATCGCGGGGCTCGCGTTCATGGCAGCGGACGAGAAGCCGGCCGAAGGCAGGTACGCCGCGGTCGTGAAGCGCGCGATTGCGTACGTCATGAGGAACGCCGGGACCGAATCGAGACTCTGGGACGGCCAGGCGCAAAAGGGCGCGAACTGGAGCCAGCTCAACTGGAACCTGGGATACGCCCCGTGGCTCCTTGCGGAAGCCTGGAAGGCGACCGGGGAAGAGGCGGCGAAGGCGAAAGTCGCGGAGCTGGCCCGGAAAATCGTCGAAACGCAGGAGAAGTCCGGAGGGTGGGCTCACGGCCCGGGCGGGCCCAACGCGCTCGATTACCTGGAACTGGAAATAGTCTCGAACTTCTGCCTCGCGTCGCTGGGCTTCGCGAGGAGAATCGGCGTGGAGGTCCCTCAGGAGCCGATTGACCGGGGCGTGGCGTACATCGTAGCCACGGGCGCCGGGGACGGCGGCGTCGGCTACAGCACGAGGGCCGGGCAGCAGGGCTTCGGGGACCCGGGACGCACCGCGGGCGCAATCGTGGCGTTCCAGGCGCTCGGCCTGGCCAGGCACGGCTTCTTCGGGAAGATGACCGGCTACTATCGGAGAACGCTGCCCAGGCTGATTGGCGGCCACGTCTCGCCCTGCATGCATCTTTTGAGCGGGGCAATCGCGGCGGAACTCGGCGAGAACAGGACCTCTAAGGCTTTCAGGGACGAGTTCCGGGATGAAATCATGGCCGCCCGCGTCCACGACGGATCGTTCAACGCGAGGCCCACCACGGAGACCCAGCAGCTGCACCACAACACCGACCGCGGCGTAGGCCCGGCCTGGACCACCGCCCATTTCACGCTCATCCTCCTCGTGCCGGAAAGCAGACTGGCCCTCGTGGGCAAGTAGAGGAATTCCGGACACGCACGCTCAATCGATGACAGGTCGCATGTTCCCTGGAGTTCCCTCGAAGACGTGAAACCCGACCTGATCCGGTGGTCATGCAGGAAGACTTGAAAGGCGAATGTTGTAACAGCGTCCAAAGTGACTGCGTTCAATACACAGGCGCGCCGGGCTTCCGCGAGGTAAATATTTCCGAGCGGGGCAGGTATCTCCAGGGCGCCGCGCGCCCCTCCAGAAAGAGCGCGGCATCGTTCAGAGCGGAACCGCAGGGTGTTCGAGGGCAATTGTCAGGTCGTGCCGGGTAAAAAGGCTTCTGCATCCGGGCGCTTCAGCCGGGTGCCTGTGGGACGTTCGGTTGGTCCCGGGCAGTATCAAGGCAGGAGTCTTGGGTTCCGACATGGCCGCAGCATTGGCAATCGGCTTTGGACGGTGATGAAATCTCTCGATAGGCCACGCCGTGGTCAGGTCAGTTTCTCCCGTTCGAATCCGGGGAATCCATGTCTTGAGGAGAATCACCATGCGTAAATTTGGGGCGTGCGGGCCGTCCTGCGCATTTCTGCTGGGAGTCCTTCTGTGCTTGCCCTTCGCGCAGAGGGCGTTGTGCGGTCCGGGGGACGCGGACTTCGGAAAAGGGCTTCTCAGGCGCAAGTGGTTCGACCTCGCGGAACAGGTCTTCAGGGATCTTTCGCAGAACGGCAGGACTGATGACGAACGCAGAGCGGGCAATCTCGGCCGAATCGAGGTGCTCAAGGTCCGGGCGGAGGATGAGTCCGACATCGAGAAGAAGAAGGCTCTCTTCGAGGAAGCCGCTCTCAGGTTCAGGAAGTACCTGGAGGTTTCGCAGGATCCGGACGCGCAATTCAGCCTTGCGGAATTGCTCAAGGAAAAGGGCATGGAGTTCGCCGGCCTTGCCGGAAACGCCGAGGACGAGAAGGAGAAGAAGGCGCTAGAGGAAGAGGCACTTAAAGCTTTCACTGAGGCGGAAGGTCTCCTGAAGGAAGTAGCGGGAAAACTCAAATCGGAGGTGGATGCGGCCGGCGGCCTAGAGGGAGAGCAGGATGAAAATCGCGGCACGGAGTTATCGGACGACATGAAGGACCGGTACCAGAGGGCAGCCTACTACCGCGCTGATCTCAATTATGAAATGTCGAAGATATTCGAAGGCAACATGGAGAAGAAGATCAGCGCCCTCAAAGAGGCAATCAGGCTCTTCGTGGATTTCATATGGACGTTCGACGGATATGTGTCGACATTCTACGCGTACATAAGGAAAGGGCAGTGCTTCGCCGAGATGGGGCAATATGAGCAGGCCATAGAAGACTACAAATCGGCAATGCTCGTGGGGCAGTCGGAGGAGGGGGAGGAATACGCGCCGGAGATGCTCAAGCAGGCCGAGATTATAAAGAAGAAGGCCTACAGGCACATACTCGAGGCGCTCAATCTCGCGCGGAAGCACGACATCGCGCTTGCCGAGGCCCGGAAGATGGAGGAGGCATTCCCCGACCTTCTCAATCCTTCGTCTGAGAACTTCCTGGACTCGGGATTTGCGGTGATTGAGAAGGCCCGGGCTTTCGCAGGGAAAGGAGATTATGCGGGCGCCATAGGAACGATTCTCGTGCTGGTCAAGACGGGCGGGCCGCACGCCAGATCCACCGTGAAGCTCCTGTCTGAATGGGGTTCATGTGATCCCTCTGCCACAATGACGGTGGCTTTCTACCGGGGAGTGGGGTTTCTTGGAGAAGGAAAGTACGACAAGGCAGTGGAGGCGTTCGAGGAAACCATATCGAAGCTGTCCACTCCGGACGATATAAGGGCATTGGGCGCAAGGACGTGGCATGAACTGGGACAGGCTTATTATCGGCAGCACAGGTTCCTGGAAGCCGGATTGGCCTTCGAGCAGGGAGAGTGCGCTTGGGGCGATGGCCGGCTGCAGGAGGAGGGCGAGGAGCACTGGGGCTCAACGTGCGCATACTATGCGTATTCCGCATTCAAGAGCGCTTACGGAATCCTGAAGGGTGATTTCCTGAAGAGCGTGTACTCGGAGAAGCGCATGCTGCTGACCACGAAGTATCCGGAAAGCAAATATGCCAGGAATCTGATTGTCTTCGCGGGCCAGGACAAGATGGCGGAGGGAAAATTCACAGAGGCCATCGAGCTGTTCCAAGGCATAGACAAATCTTCCGACTTCTACGAAGACGTCCAGTCGAAAATCGGGCGCTGTTTCTTCGGCTTGTACGAGACATCGAGAAAGGAAGACGAGGCCAGATTCAAGTCCGACGATCCTCTGAAGTACGAAAGAGATAGAGCCGCGGGGAGAATCGAGGTTTCCGAATCCTCCAGGAAACACCTCGAGGCTGCCGAGATGAAACTGCTCGAGTACGTGTCAATCACGGAAAGGAACGCTCCGGAAGACCGCGAGCATGAAGTCAGACGCCGCAACTCGATGGCAGTCGCTCTGTTCTACCTCGGCAGGATCTGCGACGAGAAGAACGATTTCGAAAAAGTCCTCAAATTCCTGGATGAGTTCGAGACCAGATTCAAGGACATGCCGGACCTGGTCATGCCTGCATCCTTTCTCAGGCTCCGTGCATTCTTCGCCCGGGAGAATTCGAGGGGGGTGGAGGACATGTGCATCGTGCTCAAGAACATCGACAGCTCGCTGCGGGATAAGCAGAACCGCAAGAAGGAGCACGAGTACATGACAGCCGGCGCTCAGCTGGCCGGAAAGCTCTTCGGCGATCTTGCGGGCCGGGCCAGGATGGATGGGCAGATGGAGGCAGCGGCGGAGTACTCCGAGAAAGCCGCGAAGTACCTCTGGGATGCATGCCAGGATTTATTGCAGGATTGGCGTGACGTCAACCCCGCACAAGCCGTGGCAAAATTGGATGCAGTAGGAATCAGGCAGTTCCAGGCCCGCGCATTCGACAAGGCCGCGCTGATATACGAAACCATCCTGAACAACTTCTCCGACGTTCTTTCAAACAGGCAGAGGAAGGAGTTCAAGATGAAGGCAGGCGACTGCTACATTGAAATGGAGGACTGGGAGCATGCCATGAGAGTTTTCGAGAATCTCAACAAAATGTCCTTCAATCTGCAGTTCGCCGAAAAGCTGGTGTCCGTATATGAAAAGTACGGCGACAGGCTTTGCAGGGAGCGGAAGGAGAAGGAAGCGCATGCCATGTACCACTCGGCTCTCGATTTGTACGGCGTGCTTCTCAAGGATTTCGACGACAGCAGGCAGGATTGCTGGGTGTGGAAACTCGGTGTGTGGAAAATCATGTTCAAGAAGGGCCTATTCAGAGATATCGCAGACCAGATTACGAGAATAAAGGCAATGTATCCCGAACTCGGAGGACCCATGACCCGGGATGAAATCGAGAAAATGCTGGAACAGGCAAGGGAACGTGCAAGGTGATTAGTCACTTCGTAAAAATATTATTGTAGGAATTGAAAAGATATTCCGCCTTTCACGCGCGGAGCGCATGCTATAACCCGGACGAGCTCAACCTCTTTGGTTCCGGCTCGTCCGGGTTATGGATTGCCAGAAGTCCGGAATGAATCGTGCGTGATGCCCCTGAATCCAGGCGCCAGGCTTTGGACGGACGCTTGGGTGATTGCACAATTGTGCAACTATCGGAATGCCTTGAAGTCCGGCACATCGCCGAGCCTGGTTTCCCGATGAAATGCGATTCCATCCCCTTGATGCACGTCTGCTTCGCAGGAATTCAAATGCCGTCCGATTGGAGGAAGCAGTGGCTGCGCAGTCGACCAGGACGGGCGGGGCGTTCATGCTTTTCTGGCGGCTTTCCATGCCGCGAGCGCCTCTTCAGGCCCGCCGAGCGAATGCTGCAGGTCCACTCTGAAGCTCGATGCGCCCGCGGCGCGGAGCCTGGGCAGGAGCGGCGAGATGTCGTGGAACCCTCGTTTCACAACCGCGGTCCTGCATCCGAGATTGATCATGACGAGGTCGTCGCCGAAATCCGACGAGAGGCCCGTGTACCTGGCCCTGCAGTCCCCGGGCCCCGGGCATGATCCGGACGCCGAGGCGAACGCGCACGTCTCGCTCAGGAAAAGCGGCGGCCTCGACAGCACCACGACCGCCGCGAGGGGGCCGAACTCGCCCAGGAGAAGCTCCATGTTCTCAGCCGTATCCTCGGGCGAGAGCGTGAATCCCGAGGCGCCCATGGACAGGACGGCGGCGGCGGCGGACCTGTTCCAAACGTAGACCGGCCAGTCGGATCGCACGTCCGGCCGGCAGCCGAACCGGGACGCGATCCGGGCGACAATCCCGAATCCGCCGACTCCCGCGACCTCGAACTTCGAAAACCCGTCGGCGGAAAGCCGTGCCAGGGCTTCCTCCAGTTGCGGCAGGTCCCATTCCCTGATCACGGGAGGGAGGGCCATGCGGATTCTGCCGGCGCCGGCCCTGGATGCGAGACCCGAAGCGGATCGGGCTGCATCTGCGCAGCCGCGCGCGGCGAGATAAAGGACTATTTCGTCCGCGGCCTCCAAATCGCCCTTGCCGAAGGCTTCGAGTATTCCCGCGTCGTCGACCTTGAGGGACCATGACTCGGCGGATGCTCCGCGCGTGGAGGGCCGCGACGGGCAGTCAAGCCCGATTGCGGAGATCACCCGGGCCTTCTCCGCGCCGCGCGAGGCTTCGAGCGCCTCGTCCAGCGCCAGCACGGCCTTCCTCCTCAGGTCGTTCAGGGCCGAGAGGGGGACGAAGAGCCCTTGGGGATTTTCCGTCTCGACCGCGCCTTGCGAGAACCGCGTCCCCCCGAGGCGGCCGAAGGCTTCCTTCACGAATCTTTCGACGCCTGCCGGATCCCGCGCGGGCGGGAATCCGCCTTCGATTCGGGCTTCCGCATGCGCTGCGGGCCCGGAGTTCGGGAGCGCAGCGCATGCGCGGACCTCGGCTAATCCGGGCGAGACGGCGATTCGGAAGTCCGCGGCCGCGCTCGGGCCGGGCGCGCCCTTAGCAGGCACGGTCCAGCGGAAGCGCCGCTTGACCGCCTGGGAGGAGGAGCAGAAGACCTTCGACCCGGCCGGCACGGAGGGGGCGTCGTCGGGCAGTAGGACCTCGATTTCCGATCCTGCGTCAGCCTCGTTGAGCAGCGGTCCGCCGCCGGCGGATCGCATGGCAACAATCGAGAATCCCAGCGGCTTCTGCGGGCCGGGGAACTCGATTTGCAGGCCGTCGCGGCGCTCGATTGGCCTGGAGGTCTTGAACGCCGCCCAGATCCCTCCCTTGCGGCCCTGCCTCGAGGACGAGACCTCTCCGATGCAGGCCCCCCTGTGGCCCGCGAAGTCGGTATCCACGGCTCCGCGCCATCCGCGCGCGTCGGCGTAGAGGGAAGTCCAGGGCCTGCTGAAGGTGGTCCTGAGATCCTCCGCATCCTGCTCCATGCGGTCGGGGTCGGATCCGTCGATGATGCGCCTGTAGAAATCCGACGCTGCGGCGGAATAGAGCGGCCCCTTCATCCGGCCTTCAATCTTGAGGCACGAGACGCCAGCGTCCGACAGCGCCCTGACGTGCCGAGGAAGGGCGAGGTCCTTCATGGAGAACAGGTACCTGCCGGACCGGGGGCCGGAATCGGTCCTGTACAGGCACCTGCAGGGCTGCGCGCACGATCCGCGGTTGGCGCTGCGGCCGGTGGTGAATGCGGAGAACGCGCAGAGACCGCTGTACGAGTAGCAGAGGGCGCCGTGGACGAACACCTCGATTTCGACCGGGGCGCTGCGGCAGATTGCGGATATCTCCCGGATTGTGAGCTCCCGAGCGAGGGTGACGCGCGAGAAGCCGGCCCGGGCCAGCGCCTCCGCCCCGGCCAGGTCGTGGACCGCGAGCTGGGTGGACGCGTGCATCTCCAGGCCGGGGAAATGGGCGCGCGCAATCCGGGCGATTCCAAGGTCCTGGACTATGACCGCGTCGGCTCCGAAGTCCCGCGCGGCGGCAAGAGTGTCGACCGCCTCGCCGACTTCCCCGCAGCGCACGAGCGTGTTGACCGCGGCGAAGACCCTCCGGGGCGGGGAGAGCGCATGTGCGTGCGCGGCGAGGGCGCCGAGATCATCAAGCGAGAAGTTGACGGCTTCGGCACGGGCGGAGAACCTGCGCAGGCCGAGGTAGACCGCGTCCGCGCCGTAGGCCAGGGCGGCGTACCCCGCCTCGGGTCCGCCGGCGGGCGCGAGGAGCTCGGGGCGGGCCCGGCGGCGTTTTCGTTCGTCAGCGCTTTCAACCATGCTGAGCATCGTACTTCAAATATCTGTAAGCACATAACCCGGACGAGCCGGAACCAAAGAGGTTGAGCTCGTCCGGGTTATAGCACGCGCTCCGCGCGTGAAAGGCGGAATATCTTTTCAATTCCTACAATAATATTTTT
>JBFZBV010000032.1:0-14143 GCA_041308285.1 Planctomycetota bacterium
CGACATCAAGAAGGCCGAGGACAAGAGGCGGGATCAGGCCGCGAAGGAGAAGATTGCCGAGGAGGGGGAAGCGCTGTTCCGGGAGTTCCTGCCCGGATTCCAGCAGTTCCTCAGGCGCCGCGATTACGCCCAGGCGGAAGCCGCAGCAAGGGAAGCGCTCGCCGGCGCGCGCAATCCCAGGTTTTCGGACCTAATCGCATCCGAGCTCGCCGACGTCCCGCGCATCCGGGACGCCTTCTCAGTGTTCGAGAAGAAGCTGGCGGCGTTCGAGAACCGCGAAATAGCGCTGAAAATCCGCGGCAAGGAAATTGCCGGCGTCCTCGTCAGGCTCAGCTCCGCGTCCGCCTCGTGGGGACTCAAGACCCCCGCCGGGAGCACGGGCTTGGACCTGACGGGAGCATCCTCCGCCGACGTCGCGAGAATCTGCACGCTCCAGGGCCTCGATCCTTCCGAGCTCTTCTCCCTGGGGCTCTTCCTCCTCGCCGAGGGCAGGGCCGGACCCGCGGCTGCGGCCCTCGAGGCTTCCGGCCTGATGAACCCGAGAATCAGGCAGAAACTGGCTGATGCGGATCGCAAATCCAGGGAATTGGAGGTTGACGAGGCGATTGACGAGGCCCAGTCGTTCCTCGACAAAAAGGAATTCGACCGGGCGCGGAAGACTATATCGGAGACCAGGGACGCATTCAAGGACGGCGTCTCGAAGGCCCAGTCGCAGAGGATGGAAGACGTCCTCACCGAGTGCGCGACCCAGGAGTCGGGAATCAGGGACCGGTTCCGGTGCGGGGCGTGGGCCCTGCCGGACGGAAGGAACAGGCTCCTGTTCCGCTTCGACGCAGGCGAGGAAATCCTCGACTGGAAGGACGTTCAGGGCGGCGAGGCAGGCATCGCGTCAGGGAGGCTCGAAGTGAGGCACCGGGGCGTGCTCTGGAGCAGGTTCAGGATCAAGACCCCCTTCGAGATTACCATGGACGCGCAGGGCGACGAGGTCGACGTGAACCTGGGGGGAAGGGAAGGAGGGGACTGGAAGGACGGCGTCCACGTCGTAATCGGCAGGGAGGGCAAGGCCTTCGCATTCAGGAACGGCGAGCGTGGCGGGGAATGGCCGGTCAAGCTCCATCCATCCTCGGGCAGGAAGATAAGGCTCGTCTGCGATTCGCTGAACCTTGAGCTGACGCTCGAAATCGACGGGACCCACGTCTTCACATGGAAGCCGCCCGGGGACGACAAGACTCTCGAGGGCCGAATCGGCCTCTGGGGGCATCCTTCGCTTTCGCGCTACGACAACATCGAGGTCCTGTGCCCGGTCGAAATCGACGCCGCCGCCGGGGCTGCGGAACCCAAGCCCGTCCCCAAGAAGCCGGTCCGCCTCTTCACCGGGTCAGTCTCCGAAGGCTGGACGCAGTGGAAGGGCGAGTGGAAGGCGGAAGGCGGAGAAATCCACGGGTCCGGGAACAACGTGGCGCTGGTTTCGACCGTGACGGCCGAATACAAGTTCACGGAGTACACCTTCCAGGTCGAAGTCAGGCTCATCAAGGGCCAGGAGTCGGCCCCCGGCCTGGTCTTCATGTTCGGCGGCAGGTTCCCTCTGTGGATTTTCGACAATCTGGAAGGCAAGGTGCACGGAATCCCGGACGCCGTCTCCATGAAGCACGAGCTCGACAAGCGGTGGACAACGCTCACCGTAATCGTGAAGAACGGCAAGGCCGAGGGGTTCGTGGGGAGCAAGCGCGTCTGGAGCGCCCAGAATCCGTCCTCTGCGGCGTCTGCCTGGGACGGATGCCCGCCCGGGATAGGCCTCGTCTCGGCCAGGGGCAGCGTGGTCTTCCGGAACCCGGTGATAACAATCGCCAAATGATTTTTTTTAGTTTGAAAGAGCGCGTCCGATATCCTACTGTTTGTCGGTCTGGTTGATGCTTGGGAGGCTTTTGTGTCCGCAAACGACAGGGCCAGGAAGACATCCCAGTACAAGTCCGGTTCCTACCTCATCTACGACAAGATTCCGGGCTTCACCATCCAGTTCCTCGGCCAGGGCGAGTTGGTGGACTTCATGTACATTTCAATCGAACCCGGGGCGAAGTCCGAAAGGTTCAAGCACAAGGGCGAGGAGGGGATTTACATCCTGAGCGGAGAGCTCGAGGTGACGCTCGGCACCGATAAAAGAAGGCTCAAGAAGGGCGAAACGCTCTGGCACGCCTCCACGACGCCGCACGTCTGGGAGAACATCGGACTGGCCCGGGCCGAACTGATAGCGGTTGCGGCGCCGCGGTCCTACCTGTCCATAGTCCTCGAGGCCATGAAGGCCCAGAGGGAGAAATAGTCGCGGCCCGCGGAATCGGGCCCGGGGCCGCGCGGTTCGTGAGATGATATTCCGCCACGAAATACGCGTCAGGGGCAGCGAGCTCGACTCCTTCGGACACGTCAACAACGCCGTCTATCTGAACTACCTCGAGGACGCACGATGGGCTTTCCTCGAGGAATCGGGCCTTCTCGGCCCCCTCTCGGCCGGAGGGCTGTTCCTCGCCGTCGTCGAGGTGAGAATCCGGTATCTTCTGGAATCCAGGCTTCACGACGATCTCGTCGTTGAGACCGAGCTCCTCCGCGGAAGCCTTTTCGTCCCCTTCAGGCAGGAGATTTTCCGCAAGGAAGGGGGGAAAAAGGTCTGCTCGGCCTGGGTCAGGACGATTGTTCTCGGGCCGGACCGCAGGCCCGCCGATTTCCCGGCCGAGGCCAGGAGCAGGCTCGAAGCCGCTGGAAATGCGCGTTTCCCGGATTGACGTGCGCCCTTTGCCCTTGCAAACGCCCCCTTCTACAGGTATGTTTTTAGATTTGCGCGGATGCACCGGACGTCGTCGCTTGCATGTATTAGAATAAGCCATGCGTAAAGTCGCGGTCACAGGTCTCTCGCTCGTCTCCCCGCTCGGCATAGACCTCGAGTCGTCCTGGAAGGCGGCGGTCGAAGGCAGGTCCGGCGTCGGGAGAATCAGGAATTTCGACGCTTCCGGGCTCGAGGTCGGAATCGCGGCCGAAATCCCCCCGCTCGCGGATTCGCTCGAGCAGAAATACGTCCCGAAGCGCTGGACGAGGCAGATGACCCGCATCACAAGGCTCAGCTTCGCCGCTGGAATGTCCGCCGCCGAGTGCGCCGGGATTTCGAAATGGTCCATCGACCCGGACAGGCTGGGCGTCGTCTTCGGAGCCACCGGCACCGGCTACCGAATCGACGACCAGATGGCGGACCTCAAATCGGAGGAAGGGTTCCGCATACTGAAGAGCATGCCCCACGCCGCGCCTGCGTTCCTGTCCATCGCACTCGGCGCAAGGGGGCCGAGCTTCACGCTCTCAATCGCCTGCTCGTCGTCGGCCCTCGCCGTTTCCCAGGGAATCGACATGATTCGGGCGGGAAGGGTCGACGTCGTGCTGGCCGGCGGCGGCGACTCGTCGATTAATCCCGAGGACATACGGGGATTCGCCGGAATCATGGCCCTGTCCACCCGCGGATGCCCCCCGGAGGAGGCGTCCTGCCCCTTCGACCGGAGGAGGGACGGATTCGTCATCGGCGAAGGCGCGGCCTTCCTGGTGCTGGAGGACTACGCTCGCGCGAAGAGCAGGGGCGCCAGGATTTTCGCCGTGGCCTCCGGATCGGCCGTCACCTCCGAGGCCTACAACATCCTCTCGCCCGAGAAGGGCGGAGAGGGCATGGCGCGCACCATGGCGGCGGCCCTGCTCGACGCCGGAATCGGCCCGGCTGAGATTGACTATATCAACGCGCACGGCACTTCGACCAAGCTGAACGACCCGCTGGAGACCGCGGCCATCAAGCGCGTCTTCGGGCCCAGGGCGGGCGGCATCGCGGTCAGCTCCACCAAGTCGATGACGGGCCACACACTCGCCGCCGCCGGAGCCGTCGAGGCCGTACTGACCGTCATGGCCGTGGCCGAGGGCGTCGCACCCCCCACTATCAACTGCTCGGAGGCTGATCCCGAGTGCGATCTGGACTACGTCCCCGGCAAGGCGAGGAACATACCCATCAGGTCGGCCATCTCCAACTCGTTCGCCTTCGGCGGCCAGAACGTGACACTGGTCTTCTCGGCGCCTCAGCCGCCGTCCAATTCGAGGAGCAAATGAGTCAGATAAGCGAGGAAACCAGGCGCGAGGTCAAGAACCTCATTCTCGACTTCTTCTCGCAGGAATGCGGGAAGGAAAAGTCTTCCATATCCGACGGCACGGACATCATCGAGGACCTCGGAGGCGACTCCCTCATGTTCCTCTCCCTCCTCGAACTCATCAAGAAGAAGTACAATCTGGACGTGCAGCTCAAGACGCTCGGCAAGTACCTCATGAAGCGCCCGGCTTCGAAGGTGGGCCAGGTCTTCGATTTGACCCTTCTGATTATCGAGCACGGCGACTGAATCAGGGACCTCTGATGCCCGACGGCGCGAGCTCCAGAAACCCGGTCAGGCACGCCGCGTCGGGCCCGCCCGCCCACTCCGAGGCGCTCTGCGCGGCCGAGGCTCCCGCGCCTTCCCCCGGGCGGCCCTGCGTGAAGGGCCCATCCCGCGTCGCACTGGTCCGATGCGGGTCCTACGACGCGTCGGCCGTCTCGGCCGCCGTCGAGCGGGGCCTGGGCCTTCTAGGAGGCCCTGGAGTCTTCGCCTCTCGCGGGGAGCACGTGCTCCTCAAGCCCAATCTTCTCGTGGGCGATGATCCCGACAAGTGCGTGACCACGCATCCCGAGGTGTTCAAGGCGGTGGCGCGCGCTCTCAAGGCGCAGGGCGCCGAAATGGCGTGGGGCGATTCCCCGATGGCGGGTTCGGCGGCCAGGCACGGCGCCAAATCCGGCCTTGCGGCCGCCGCAGCGGAAGCCGGAGTCGCCCAGGCCGATTTCGACGCCTTCGAGGAAGTGCTCTCGCCCCGGGCCAGGTGGATGAAGCGCCTCCCCCTCTGCAGCGCGGCTCTCAGAGCCGGCGGAATCGTGAGCCTCCCGAAGCTCAAGACCCACGGCCTCATGCGGTTCACGGGAGCCGTCAAGAACCAGTTCGGGTGCGTGCCCGGGCTCAGGAAGTCCGGATTCCACGTGAGGCTCCCGGGACCGGTGGAGTTCGCAAGGCTGCTTGTCGACATCACGGCGCACCTGAGGCCCAGGCTCTACGTCATGGACGCGGTCTGCGGCATGGAGGGGAACGGGCCGAGGAGCGGCACTCCCAGGATGCTCGGTGCGCTCATCATGTCATCCGACCCGGTGGCGCTCGATTCGGTAGCGTGCAGAATCATCTGCATGCCCTTCGAGGTCGTCCCCACTTTCGGGGCTGCGCTCGAGGCGGGTCTGGGCGAATGCAGCCCGGGGTCCGTGGAGATAGCCGGGGACCCGTTGGAGGATTTCCTCTGCCCCGACTTCAGGGCCGACCGGAGGCCCCCGAAACCGCTCAGGGGAGGCCGCATGCTCACCTTTGCCAAAGCCCTCCTCTCCGAGCGGCCCCGCGTATCGAGGTCGCTCTGCAGGGCCTGCGGGGCGTGCGTGCAAATCTGCCCGGCCTCCCCCAAGGCGATGGAACAGGCCCTGCCGGACCGTGCTCCGCGAGTGAGCAGTCTGAGATGCATAAGGTGCTTCTGCTGCCAGGAGGCATGCCCCCACGGAGCGATAGGGATTAAGACCCCTCTGCTCGGCAGAATCCTATGCCTCGGCTGAACCGCCGGAGCGGCGCAGGAAAAAGGGGCGGGGCTGCCGGGCCCCGCCCCTGAATCGCAATCGCGTCCTGGGAGCGCCCTACTTGAGCTCCCCGAGAAGGGCCTTGAGGTAGTCGTAGAATTTCGGCACCGAGGCTATCTTGAGCCTCTCGGCCGGCGAGTGCACGTCCGCCATGTCGGGCCCGACCGATATCATTTCCACGCCCTTCAGCTTCTCGCTGAACAGCCCGCATTCGAGCCCCGCGTGGATTGCCTTCACCTTCGGCTCGGCCCCGTGCATCTTCTTGAAGACCGAAAGCGCCGTCTTAAGGAGATTGGAGTTGATGTCCGGCTTCCATCCCGGGTAGCCCTTGGGCTCCGCGACCGAGGCGCCGGCGAACTCCGCAATCGCGCGAATCTTCTCCTTCATCATCTCGAGGGAGGATGTCACCGCCGACCTCGACAGCAGCACGATTTTCACCGTCTTGTCAATCGTCTCCACGGTGCCGACGTTGGTGGACGTCTCGACCAGTCCTTCCACCTCGGGGCTCATCGCCTGGACTCCGTGCGGAAGGGCGAGCATGAGCCGGACGAGTGTCTTCGATGCTCCCGCCTGCATGGGATCAGGAGCACCGGGCTTAGCCTGCCCCACGGACGCCTCGAAGCCCGGATCAGTCCTGGAGAGCTCTTCTTTCAACACGGAAGCCATGGCTTTCACGGCTTTCTCGAAAGCCGTTTTCCCCGTCTCGGGGACGTCGACCGCGGCCTCGGCGAAATCCGCGATTGAGTTCCTCTTCTTCCCTCCCCTTATGCTGCGAATCCTGATGTCCGCCGCCTTCATGCCGGCCGAGAGCAGCCTGGCAATCAGCTTGTTCGCGCTGCCCCTTCCGAGGTGGATGTCCGCCCCCGAGTGGCCTCCCTTGAGCCCGCCTATCGTGACCGATAGCGAGGCCGAGTTCTTGTCCGGCGCCGTCCGATCGAACGGGAACGTTATGACCGAGTCCCCGCCGCCTGCGCAGGAGATGTAGACCTGCCCGAATTCCTCGGTATCCAGGTTGATGAGCCTCCTGCCCTTGAGGAATTCCGCCTTGAGCGCGTGGGCCCCGTCCATCCCGGCTTCCTCGTTGACGGTGAAGAAGTGCTCAATCTCCGGGTGGGGGAAGTCCTTCTCTTCCATGATGGCGAGCATCACGGCGCCGCCTATGCCGTTGTCTGCGCCGAGCGTCGTCCCGCACGCGCGGACGAAATCGCCGTCCACTACGCACTTTATCGGGTCCTTGGCGAAGTCGTGCTTGACGCCGTCTGCAGCCACGCCGACCATGTCCATGTGTCCCTGCAGCACGACTCCCGGGGCTTTTTCCATCCCCTTGGATGCAGGCTGAACGACGACGACGTTCCCGACCTCGTCCCGCCTCACGGAGAGCTTGAGCGCGGCTGCCGCCTTCTCTATGTAGGCCGCAATGCCCTTCTCCTGCCCGGACGTGTGGGGGATGCCGCAGAACGCCTCGAAGTGCTTCCAGACGTTCTCGGGCTTGAGTCCTTTCAGGGTTCCCATGCCGGTCCTCCTCAAAAGCCGTCCCAGTCGCTTCGCAAAAAAACCATCGCGGGAATCCATGCGGATTTCCGCATAAGGGGACAAATCTACACGCGCGGGGCGCACATGTAAAGCGCTGGATTCCAATCGGAAGCGGTGTGGCGCTGCAGCCGGGCCGCGGCATCCCGGCCCGGCTTGAAGAAGACCCGGGCCGGCTCAGTCGATGAGCTCGACGGACCAGTAGGCGTCCTTCAAGAACTGCCGCCACGTGCGGTATTTCGTGTCGCCCAGGGAGATTCTGAACACGGGGTTGCGCGCGGGTTTCTCCGGCCTGCGGACGAGTTTCATGCCGGCCTCGTAAGGCAGGCGCCCCCCCTTGCGGGCGTTGCACTCGGTGCAGGCGCAGACCAGGTTGGCCCACGTGGATGTCCCGCCCAGCTTCTTCGGCACCACGTGGTCGAGGCTGAGTTCCGTCGTAGCGAACCTCTTCCCGCAGTACTGGCAGCGGTTTCCGTCCCTCGCGAATATATTGCGCCGGTTGAACCTCACGTGGTGCTTCGGCATCCTGTCGTAGGACAGGAGCCTGATTATCAGGGGGACCCTGATTTCGAAAGTGACGGTCCTTATCACCTCGTTCTCCTCCCCCGGGAACTTGCTCTTGAGCTGGGAGAGCTCCTTCCAGCCCTCGAAATCGTAGGTCAGGAACTCGTCGTTCTGGACCGAGACCACTTCCGCGGCGCGCTTGTAGATGAGACAGAAGGCCCTCCGCACGTCGATCACGTGCACCGCGCTGTAATACCTGTTCAGTACGAGAACGCTGGACGACACTTCACTCTCCGAAAGTGCTGAAACCCCCTGAATATTCTATAATATCCTCCGGCAGCCGGGGTTTTCAAGCGAAATGCCCCCGATCGCCGCCGTGCAGGTCTTTCCAGGGGATATCATGAGATACTCGGGCATGGTTATCAGGCCTCCGAGCGAGGCGGATTCATACCTTCTCCAGGTCACGTACGGATGTTCGCACAACTCCTGCGCCTTCTGCGGCACTTATCTCGACAAGAAGTTCGGTGTGAGGCCGTCGCCGGAGGTCTTTGAGGACATAGCCGAAGCGGGCAGGGCGATGCCCGGCACGCGCAGGGTGTTCCTCTGCGACGGGAACGCGCTCGTCCTTTCGACCCGCGCGCTTTCCGAGATTCTCGACGCCCTGTCGGAAGCGTTCCCCGGCCTGCAGAGGGTCGGGACCTACGCCAACGCCAGGGACATCCTGAAGAAGGGCCCCGCGGATCTCGAGCTGCTCAGGTCGAAGAAGCTCGGGATAATCTACCTCGGCCTTGAAAGCGGGTCGGAACAGGTTCTCCTGGACATCTGCAAGGGAGAGACCCCCGAAAGGATGATTGAAGCCGTCCGCATGGCTGAGGGGATTAGAATCAAGACCTCCGTAATCGTCCTCCTCGGCCTCGGGGGCAGGATCAACAGCAGAATCCATGCGGTCGAATCCGCGAGAGCGGCTTCGAAGATGAATCCGAGATTCCTGAGCTGCCTCACGCTCATGCTCGTCCCCGGGACGGAACTCCATGCGCGGTACGCTAACGGGCAGTTCGAACTCCCCTCTCCGCATGAGATGCTCGAGGAGCTCGGCGTCATCGTGGAGAACCTCGAGCTCGACGGAACGATTTTCAGGGCCAACCACGCATCCAACTACCTCCCGCTCTCTGGCCGATTCCCCCAGGACAAGCGCCGTCTCCTGGAGGAAATCAGGTCCGGTCTCGATGGGAGGCACAGGCTCAGGCCGGAATTCCTCAGGGGGCTTTGAACACTCCGGCGGGACAAGGCGGATGCGGCGGTTCAGGCCCGGCGCCCAGGTCCTGCGGGCCGCAGGCGGGCCCAGGCGCGGCGCCCTGTGGTATAATGGAGCCGGCCGCGGCGGCCGCGCCGGCGGCATCAGGGCCGCACTGGTGAAGGGCTTCTCGGTATGCGCGGGGCTGTCAGAGATTTGCTCCTCGGGAACGCTGGCCTGTTCGTCGGCCGCACCTCGCTCGCGGAGGCCGCCGGACCCCGTGCCGGAGCGCTGGAGGCCGCAATTGCGGAGCTGTCTGCCGAGGGGTGCGTCATCGACAGAGACGCGTCCGGAGGCGCTAGGCTCGGCTCATCCCCTGAGCTGCTGAGGCCGGCCGAGGTCGCTGCCTCCCTCGAGGACACGCGCATGAGATTCGAAATCGACCACCGCCTCGAGCTCGATTCGACTAACGACGCCGCGTGGGACAGGGCCGGCGCCGGCGCCGCCGAAGGCGCCGTCGTGTCCGCCGATTCGCAGAAATCCGGCCGGGGGAGGGGCGGGAACCGATGGGAGTCCTCGCCCTTCAGGGGCCTGTGGTTCTCGGTGGTCCTCAAGGCGCTTCCCCCTGCGGGCTCCTCGGCCCGGACCACCTGCGCGGCGGCCGTCGCGGTCGCGGAATCCCTCGGGGCCGCCGCCGGGGTCAAGGCCATGATAAAGTGGCCCAACGACGTATGGATTGGGATGAGGAAGATCTGCGGCATTCTTACCGAGACCCGCAGCCGCGGTGACATGCCCTCTCCCGTGGTGCTTGGAATCGGCATGAACGTCAACCATGCCCCGGAAGACTTCCCGCCGGGAATCCGCGGCCGGGCGACATCCCTGCGAATCGAGAAGGGGCGGACGTTCGACAGGACCGCCGTCATGTCCGCGGTGCTCCGCTCCCTGGACTACTGGTACGGCCGCGCATCAGACGGCCCCGCGGAAGAGCTCGACGGCAGGTATTCCGAGCTCAGCATGCTGCACGGCATGGACGTGCGGTTCGATTTCGGCCGGGAGAAGGTCGAGGGCAAGGTCACGGGGATATCGTGCGCGCTCGGAATGACGCTCGCGATGGCCGGCGGAAGGACGAGGACATTCCGCGCCGAGCACATCTCATCCGTCGAGTTGAGGGGGCGCTGACTCCGCCGCATTGGAATGGCCAGGGTACCCAGCGAGTACAAGATAATCACGGCGGTCATTTTCCTCATCGCCGTGCCGAGCGCCGTCCTGTGCTACGTCGCGATTTTCGCGCTCGGCCGCGAGGAAAAAGCCATCGAGATGCGTCTCAAGTCGTCAATCGAAACGGCCGTGGAGAAGGCGGTCGTCAAGACCCACGGGCGGCTGATGGACGACGAGGACCACATCCTTGCCGCGTCGGCGGTCTTTTCAAGCCAGGACTTCTCCCTCGCGTCCGCGTTCGAGGCCCTGTCGGATGCGGCGGCCCGGACCTCGTTCCTGAAGGGCGTCTACGTCTTCGACGCGGACGGGGCCCCGAAGTTCCCTGCCCTGATGCCCATCTCGCAGGCATCCGGCCCGCCCCCGCCCCCCGCCGACCCGGTCCTGCTCGGCAGCCTCCAGGAGAGGCTGTTCGACAACATGCGCCTCGAATTCGCCCTCTCGTCCCCTTCCGACGCCATCGCCGGCTACAGGTCCCTCGCCGAAACGGCTGACAGGACCGCCGGGCTCGCGGGATCCTCGCTGGCCGCACAGTCTCTTCTGGGACTGGCGAGGTGTCTCCGCAAGGGACAGAACCCCAAGAAAGCGGTCGACGCGCTCGACGCCGTCGTGTTCCGCTACCCCGCTGCGACCGGATCGACCGGGATTCCGATAGCGCCCGGCGCCCTCCTCGAGAAGTCCAGGATTCTGAGGGACACGGGAGATCGAGACGCCGCATTCAAGGCCCTCACGGCCCTCGCTCTCCACCTCGCCAGGAACGAGAACACGATGCAGCGGAGCTACTTCAACCTCTTCAGGGACGGCATGATTGTCGCCGGAGACGCCGGAATGGAGGCGCAATTCACGGCGTTCAGGACCCAGGTGATGGAGTTCGACTCCTTCGTCGACGCGTTCGGGGCTCTCGTGAGGCAGGCCTCCGGCGGCGTGGATCCGAAGTCGCGGGGGACGCATTTCAGATCCGGCGACCGGCTCGCTTTCGCCGTCCCGCTCCTGCTGAAACCCGAGGGATTCGCGCCCGCCGGGACCGCCCTGATGGAGATTGACGTCCCTGCGGTGTCCGCCGCGTTCATGGTCTTCGCGTCGGACGCAGGCATCGAGGACAGGGTCTTCACGGTCTCCGCGGATTCCGACGGAGCTGCGGATTCGGCGCAGGAGCCCTTCGCAGTCAAGACCTTCCCGAGGCCTCTCCGTTGGCTGGAAGCCCGCGTGAAACCCGAGAAAGGCTCCGGGGGGCTCGCGACGCTCTCGACCATGAAGTGGTCTCTCTACTTCTGGATAATCATCATCGCCTCTGCCGTCACCGCAGGCGGAATCCTGTTCGTCATCAAAAGGCTCTCGCGGGAGATGAAGCTCGCCCGCGACCAGTCCGACTTCCTGTCCAACGTCACTCACGACCTGAAAACCCCGCTCACGTCAATCAGGATGTTCATAGAGACCCTCCAGATGGGCAGGGTCAGGGAGGAATCCGACGTCAAGGAGTGCCTTGGCGTGATGGCCTCCGAAACCGAGAGGCTCACGAGGATGATTGACAGGGTCCTGGAATTCTCCCGGATGGAACGCGGCAGGAAGAGGTTCGACATCCGGAGAGCCTCGATTCCGTCCATAATCGAGAGGACCCTTGCGATTTTCCGCAAGCAAATAGACGAGAACGAATGCGAACTGTCCCTGAACGTCCCCGAAGGACTGCCCGATGTCGGGGCTGATCCGGACGCGATAATCGAAGTGCTCCTGAACCTCCTCGACAACGCGCTTAAGTATTCGCCCGTGGAGAGGAAGATCTCGATTATGGCAGGCGCGGGGGACGGCAGGGTCACGGTCGCGGTGCTGGACAGGGGAATCGGAATCTCCCCGAAGGACATCGACAGGATATTCGATCCGTTCTACAGGGCCGGGGACCTCACGAACAGGGAGGTCGAAGGCACAGGCCTGGGACTTTCGCACTCCAGGAAGGTCGTCCGCTCCCACGGCGGCGACATCACGGTTGAGAGCCAGCTGAACATGGGGTCCATATTCACCGTGTGGCTGCCCGTTTGGAAGGAATGAGATGGAGACGATTCTGGTCGTCGAGGACGATCCGGCGATTGCGCTGGGGCTCGAGAAGAACCTGAGGTTCGAGGGATTCGGCGTGCTGATTGCAAGGGACGGCGCAAAAGGCCTGGATCTTGCCGTCAACAAGACTCCCGACGCGATGATCCTCGACGTGATGCTCCCCAAGATGAACGGTTTCGAACTCTGCAAAGCCCTGAGGAAGCACGACATCAAAATCCCCATCATCATGCTCACCGCCAGGGACCAGGAAATCGACAAGATAATGGGGCTCGACATCGGAGCCGACGACTACATCACGAAACCTTTCAGCATCGCCGAAGTCATGGCGAGGCTGAGGGCCTGCCTCAGGCGGACCAAGGCAGCGGAGGGCGAGTCGGAAGGGGTTTTCGGATTCGACGACGTTTCGGTCGACTTCTCGGGCCAGACGGTCTCGCGGAAAGGCAAAAGCCTGGACATCTCGCTCAAAGAGTTCGAACTGCTCAGATACCTCATACAGAACCGCGGCAAGGCCCTGTCGAGGGACCAGATACTGAACAGGGTCTGGGGATACGATTATTACGGCACGGCAAGGACCATCGACAACTTCATAACCAGGCTGAGGCAGAAGCTGGAGAAGAACCCGGACAGCCCCAGGCATTTCGTGACAATCAGAGGCCTGGGCTACAAGTTCCAGGAGTGACGAGTGATTCAGGGAATCCCATCCTGGCCGGCATGGGCGGCGCTTGCGCTGGCCGCCGCCGTCTGCGCCGCCCGCGAGGCGCGGCCTGAGGATTCCCCGCCCGAAGCGGCCTTCGCCAGGGGCGTATACGACGAGGAATTCCGGGGGGACCTCGTTTCCGCTTCGGCGGAATACGGGAAAGTGCTGGCCTCCTCCGCGTCCTCTGGCGAGCTCCGGGCGGAGGCGAAGCTCAGGCTCGGATTCTGCAGCGAGATGTCGGGCGACGCGTCGAAGGCCAGGACGCTTCTCTCTGAAATCCTCCTGGACCCCTCCGCCTCCCCTTCCCAGAAGACCAGGGCCTCCCTCATGGCAGAGCGGCTCGAAGCCGTCAGGAGCCTCGAATCCATGCGCAGGCAGCTCGAGCACCTGGCGGACGAGAACCAGCGGTTCAGGAAGGACCTTTCCCGGCTCGAAGGCGCCATCAAGGACGCGAGGGAGCTGGAGGACGAGAAGAGCCGCGAGGAGAGGCAGTCACTCCTCGAGAAGATACGGGGCCTTCAGGAGGTGATTTCGGCCCGGGAGAAGGAGCGCGACGTGCTCAAGGAGAAGATTGCCCGGATTTCCGGCCGGAGCGGCGACGTGGCGGGCGAGGCCGAAAGCGCCGAGAGGATCCTCGAGAGGCTCGAGATGGAAAAGCAGGTCCGCCTCGAGGAGCGGAAGTTCCTGGCGGAGAACTACTACGAGAACGGAATCATGTACAAGAACCGCGGGGAATACGACAAGGCCGTGGACAACCTGCAGCTCTGCCTCGAGATTTGCCCGGACCACCAGGACGCGAGGATGCAGATCCTCGTGGTCAAGGCGCTCCTCGGCCAGACGGAGGGCGAGTCGAGGGACGCGCCGCCGGACGTCATACTGGAAATCGAGAAGCAGGTCTGGATTTCACAGAAGAGGCTCGAGCTCGCGACCGCCTTCAGCGACGGCGTGGAGCAGTTCAGGCTGAGGGACTTCGACAAGTCGTACTCCCGCTTCAAGAGGGTGGTGGACATCATATCCGCCGAGCTCCGCATGCCCGGCGAGTTTGAAAATCAGCTTGCCGCAGCCAGGCGTTACATGACGCTGGCAAAGGCTGAAAAGGAGAGGTCGGCCTCGCAGCGCGGGGATTCGCCGGTCGTCACCACGATTCAGGTGTTCTCTTTCCCTGAGGACGGCCTTTCCCGGGTTCTCGGACAGGTTGAACCTGAGT
>JBFZBV010000033.1:0-9029 GCA_041308285.1 Planctomycetota bacterium
GTGCAGAGCTGGGGCATCACGACGGCATGTGCTCCTTCGAGGCCATCGTCGCGAAGTATCAGCTTGGAGATCCGGCGCTGGCTCGACTTGCCCGTGTGGTCCATGCAGCCGACGTCGCCGAAGACCTCAAGACGGACGACATCGCCCCAGGCCTCGAGGCCATCGCGACCGGGTTCGGGCTGGTCTATCTGGACGACCACGAGAATCTGGCCGTGCAGCCGACGCGCGCCAGGGGCAAAGGAAGAAGATAGGCGCGGCGGCTGACGCGCAGGGTGTTAGCTCATCAACTCCATAACATCTTGACATCTAGGTGACATAATGCTAGCATTGCTTGCGGAGGTGGATACCATGAGCGAACCTGCGAAAAGATCGACAGTCTATTTCAGCCCGGAGTTGCATCATGCCCTAAGGATTAAGGCTGCGCATACCAATCGCACAGTGTCTGACATCGTCAATGAAGCCATTCGCATTGTCCTTGCCGAGGATCAGGAGGACCTGTCTGCATTCGACGAGCGCCATGGCGAGCCGGTGATGACCTATGAGCAGCTTCTGAAGGACCTGAAGGCGCATGGGAAGATATAGGCTGGTCTTCAAGAAATCAGTCGCCAAGGATCTCCGTGTCATTCCCAAGAAGGACGTTTCCCGTATCCTGAGATGTTTCGACGCAATGGCAGAGAATCCGCGCGGGGCGGGTTGCGAGAAGCTGTCAGGACAGGACAGGTATCGTATCCGTCAGGGTTCATACCGAATCGTTTACGAAATACAGGACGATGTCCTTGTCGTGGTGGTCGTCAAAGTCGCTCACAGGAGCCAAGTCTATAAAAGAAGCTAACATGCGCGCGCAGCCGGCCGCGCATGAGGCAGAGCAATAATAATCAGCGCGGCGGCAGCCTTGGGGACGACATGCCGAAAGGCACTCTGGCATCTGTCCTCAGACAGGCGGGCCTGAAAGGAGCCAAGGGGTGAGAAAGCTTCAGTATTTGGTCCGTATCAATCGGGATCCTGGCTCCGATTGGGGGGCTTCGGTCCCGGATTTGCCGGGTTGTGTAGCTACCGGAAAGACACTCGACACGACACTGCACAGGATCCAGGCAGCCATAAGCCTGCATTTGGCGGGCATGAGAGCGGACGGTCTTTCCGTGCCGAAGCCTCGCCTGAGGGCCGTCACTCCCAGGCGTACGAAGCGGGAAATCGACTTCTTCGCGACTGTGGAAGTTGCCGCGTAGAATCTCGACCGCCGAACAAAAGCCTGCACCAGACAGCCGCTTCGCAGCTCCGGCTTAGCTTTTCGTTCGGCCTCAGCAACACTTCGTCAACCATTTGACAACCTGTAGCCCGTGGGCTACAATACAAAGGTGATTGAGATATTCGAGACCGACGAATTCGTGCGATGGCTTGACAACCTCAGGGATATAAAGGCAAGGGCGAGGGTCATGGTAAGGATTGAGCGTTTCGCAGCCGGGAACAAGGGCGATGTAAAGCCAGTAGGAGAAGGAGTCTCGGAAATGCGTATTGATTACGGGCCTGGCTACCGTATCTATTTCAAGAAGGGCAGTCGGGACGTTGTCGTCCTCCTTGCGGGCGGCGACAAGAGGAGCCAGGCACGAGACATCAAGAGAGCCATGCGTATTGGGCGCGAAATGTAGGAGGCTTCCATGAAGAAGACAAGGCTGAGACGCTACGATGTGGCCGAACATCTGCGGTCAACCGAAGAAATGGCTGCATATCTCGAGGCGAGTCTTGAAGCTGCGGACGGAGATGCAGCTTTCATAGCAAAGGCGCTGGGGGATATAGTCCGGGCAAAGGGCATGCTGCGGGTCGCGCGCGATGCCGGCCTTTCGCGTGAAAGCTTGTACAAGGCTTTATCGGGCGACCGAATCCCCAGTTTCGACACGATTCTCAAGGTAATCAGGGCTCTGGATCTCAGTCTGCATGCTGGATACGGAGAGAAGGGCAGATTGGCCCACCCAGGCGTTGGAGCGGGCGCGCCCAGGGCGGCGCGCCGCTCAACTTGACCGTTAACCCCCAAGGACGTGACCATGGCAGGCAAACAACCGAAACGTAAGCCACGGGAGGGCGTAGACGAGTACGGCCGAACCCCGCTCCACTACGCGGCAGCAGACTCGAAGTCACAGGAAGTAGCGCGGTTGCTTGCAGCAGGAGCTAACGTGAACGCGCAAGACGACAATGGGTGGTCTCCACTTCACTTCGCGGCGCAAGCGGTATCTCCGGAATGCGCCGTAGAGCTTCTTCGCGCTGGCGCAGACACCTCTCTCCAAGACTCATTTGGTAACACCGCCTTGTTTCGGGCTGTTTTCTCGTCACGCGGCAATGGCTCCGTGATTCAATTGCTCCGCCGAGCAGGTGCTGACCCACTTGCCAAGAACAAGCATGGTGTCTCACCAGTTTCTCTTGCACGTACCATTGCAAACTATGATGTGGCGCAGTTCTTTTCTGATATTGGGGAGGTCTCCTAATGGGGGCTAACCCACCGGTCGAGAGGGACCGCCGAGAAGCTGCGGTTCTCGGTTCCCCACACGGCTTCGCCGCTCCGGCGGCCCCTCACCTAGCACGTTCGGTGCAAAGAAGATGACAACAGAGAGCAGGAAAGCGATGGAAGAATTCGTCCGAGCCGAAATTGAATCGGTGTGGCGGTTGTGCATCGCTGATAGACCAGAGAGTCGTATACTTGGCGTCCATCCAGAGTCCCTTCACATAGAAGAGTATTCCTCCGGCAGGTTACAGGATGCGCGTTGTACAGGAAAAATTAATCGGGTTTTCATTCGCGATGATACTGGCTTTCGCGAAGAGAAAAAGCCTTTTCCGAAATACGAGAGTGGAGAGTTACGAGAAGTATATTGGCAGCGGGGTTATGTGTCCTACTTTATAGACAAAGAGGGGAAGAAAGGGTTTTTCACTTTCTACCTTGGTCCGCGATACGGACGGGGGTGGGTTATCAGCTACGAGGAAATATCGGTCACAAGTCCTGTTTTAAGAGAACCGCGTTGGGTATCATAGAAACACCGAACAAACAGCTAATACTGACGCCGAGGGTCGCGGCGCAGCACAGCCGTAACGTGGGCAGCAGCGAGTGGTGTCGATGATCGTACCAGACTTTGGCCAGATGTTCATTCAGTCCAAGGGCGCGCCCATCGACTACAACGGGAAGCAGCTCATCATGCTCGATCGCGTCCCCGTCAGACTCGGCGAGCGGCTGCTAGTGACGATCGAGTCGACCCGGGCGGAGTGGCCCCAGGGCGTTGGTATCTCCGAGGGGCTTGAGATCTTTGGCGAACGCGTGAAGCGGGCTGTTATCTGGGAGTACTTCTCTATTCCGCCCGAGCTGCGGGCGACGACAAGGTCACGCCTTCCGTTCTCTTTCGAGGTCGCCTGCCGCAAAAAGAAGGGGACCCTTGCCTTCTACAACATGGCCGAATTCAAGGGCTGCCAAGAGTAGTGCCACGGCGGGGCGGCGATGGTCGCCACCGACATTCCTGGAGGGCGGAGATACTCATGCAACGACTTCGAGCTGGACGACGACTTTGATGACTTGGTGTTCACCGTGACTCGCCCGAGTGACGACGCCTCTGCCCAACAAAACTTTGCCGCGGACGGCGCTGTGCGCCGCCGCTGATACTGGGCGTTCGGCCTGAAAAGCCATTGACAAGTCAACCGCCTCTGGTTATTATATAGTTATAACAAGGAGGCGGTCATGATAAAGCAACTCTGCAAAGTCGGGAATAGCAATGCTTTAATCCTCGACAAGCCTATCCTTGAGCTGCTCGGGCTTGAGGAGGACGGCCAGGTCCAACTGACAATCCAGGATGGGCATCTGATTATCTCGCCTGCGAACCCGCGCCTGGTAAATCACGTCGACATGGAAGAGAAGCTCGAATACGTCTTGAGCAAGCGCAAGAATGTTCTCAGGCGGTTGGCTGAATAATGGTTCCAGTAGTCTATCTTTCCGTCGAGGACATACTGGCGATTCATCGCAGGGTCGTCACAGAGTTTGGCGGTGATGCTGGAGTAAGGGACCGCGGTTTGTTGGACTCAGCCGTCGCGATGCCGCAGGCGACTTTCGACGCTCGAGACCTTCACGCAGATTTAGCCACGAAGGCGGCTGCATACCACTACCATCTATGTGCGAACCATCCTTTTGTCGACGGCAACAAACGAGTGGCGGTCACCGCGGCTGAAGTATTCCTGATTCTGAACGGCAACGAACTCTGCGCGACAGACGAGGAGGTCGAGGAATTGACTCGCGGAATCGCATGCGGGAAGCGATCGAAGGCCGGCGTCGTGAAATTCTATAGCATGCATGTTCGGGCTATCTCGGGGGATCAATCCGTCTGACGACGGGTGCAGGCGGCCTGCGAATCGCATGCGCCTGACGCGCAGGGCGTCAGGCAGCGACCGAATCCATTCGCACCAGCAAGGAGATTTCCGAAATGGATATTCCACGAATCTTCAACATCACCGAAAGTGCGCACCGCATCCATAACCCGTTCACGCCAGAAAAGCTCGCCACTCTCGGCGCGGCGCTGCGTCTGGAAACGGGGACCCGAGTGCTCGACCTCGGCAGCGGTTCGGGGGAGATGCTGTGCACCTGGGCCCGCGATTACGGAGTCATCGGCATCGGCATCGACATGAGCCGGTTGTTCACCGAGCAAGCGAAACTCCGCGCTGAAGAGCTCGGCGTCGCCGATCGAGTCAGGTTCGTCCATGGCGATGCTGCCGGCTACGTCTCTGACGAGAAGGCCGGTGTGGCAGCCTGTGTCGGGGCTACTTGGATCGCCGGGGGAGTCGCCGGCACCATCGGGCTTCTGGCGCAGAGCCTCAGCCCCGGAGGGATCGTCCTCATCGGCGAGCCATACTGGCGTCAGTTACCGCCTGCGGAGGATGTTGCCAAAGGGTGTCTTGCCCACTCAATCTCCGACTTTCTCCTGCTCCCGGAACTTCTCGCGTCTTTCGGCCGCCTCGGCTACGACGTCGTGGAAATGGTTTTGGCGGACCAAGACAGCTGGGACAGATACGAGGCGGCCAAATGGCTCACCATGCGCCGATGGCTTGAAGCCAATCCAGAGGACGAGCTCGCGAAGGATGTTCGAGCCAAACTGACCTCGGAACCCGGGCGCTACGCCGCTTACACGCGCGAATACCTGGGCTGGGGCGTGTTCGCGCTGATGACGCGGTGATGAAGGGATTACCGGGAAGGCCAGGCGATTCTCCCCGCGCTGGGTCGCAGTCCTCGGCCTTGGCGCCTTCAGGACCGCCTTTGCCCGTCCTGCCGCCGCCGTCGGACCCTCAGACGGAGCCCCTGGGAGCCGCCCGAGCCTGGGTGCTGCCGAGCCCGAGCGGGCTCAACGCCTCTTATCCGCTTCCCGAACTCGCCCGGGCTTTCCGAGCCTTGCGCGAAGCCGCGGAAACGGCATAGAACGCAGTCGACTCCGAATACGATGAGAGAAACCGGCCATGCGGAATCCTCCATGCCTGTGCACATGGGCCCGGGATGTTTGTATAATGTGCGCCCCGGGCAAGCGACACGACGAGAGATGGAGGTGCACATGGCGGCAGAGGAGACGGCGGTTCCGCGGGACTTCATCCGCGACATCATCGACGAGGACCTCAAGACGAAGCGGTTCGACGGCAGGGTGCACACGCGGTTCCCGCCCGAGCCGAACGGCTACCTTCACATCGGACACGCGAAGTCCATCTGCCTCAACTTCGGCATCGCCCAGGAGTACGGCGGGCTTTGCAACCTCAGGTTCGACGACACGAACCCGACCAAGGAGAGCGAGGACTACGTCCAGTCGATAATCGACTCGGTCCGTTGGCTTGGCTTCGACTGGGGCGACCGGCTGTACTTCGCGTCCGACTACTTCGACCGCATGTACGAGTGGGCCGTGGACCTCGTCCGCAAGGGCAAGGCCTACGTGGACGACCTCAGCGCCGAGCAAATCGGCGAGTACCGGGGCACCCTGACAAGGCCCGGCCGGAACAGCCCCTTCCGCGACAGGTCCGTGGAGGAGAACCTCGACCTCTTCGAGCGGATGCGCAAGGGCGAGTTCCCCGACGGGTCCAAGACGCTGCGCGCCAAAATCGACATGGCGCACCCGAACATGAACATGCGCGACCCGGTGATGTACCGCATCCTGCACGCGAGCCACCACAAGCAGGGGGACCGCTGGTGCGTGTACCCCATGTACGACTGGGCCCACGGGCTGGAGGACTCAATCGAGGGAATCACGCATTCAATCTGCACGCTCGAGTTCGAGAACCACAGGCCGCTGTACGACTGGTTCATCGACGAGCTCGGGATATACCACCCGCAGCAGATTGAGTTCGCGCGGCTCAACGTGAGCTACACGATTATGAGCAAGCGCATGCTGCTCGAGCTCGTGAAAGCGGGGCTCGTGAAGGGGTGGGACGATCCCCGGCTGCCGACGATTGCGGGCATGCGGCGGCGGGGCTATTCCCCGGCCGCGATTCGCAGCTTCTGCAGGCGCATAGGGGTGGCCAAGTTCAACAGCACCGTGTCCCTCGACCTTCTCGAGCACTACGTGCGCGAGGACTTGAACGCGACCTCGCCCCGCTTCATGGCCGTGTTCAGGCCGCTCAAGGTGGTGCTTGAGAACTACCCGGAGGGGAAGACTGAGGAGCTGGATGCGGTGAACAACCCCGAGGACCCGTCCGCCGGCACACGCAAGGTCCCGTTCTCGCGCGAGCTGTACATCGAGCAGGACGATTTCATGGAATCGCCGCCCAAGAAGTTCTACAGGCTCGCCCCGGGACGCGAAGTCCGCCTGCGTTACGCCTACCTGGTCAAATGCACCGGCGTCGTCAAGGACGGCGGCGGCCGGATAAGCGAAATCCGCTGCACCTACGACCCCGCGACCCGCGGCGGGGACGCCCCGGACGGCCGCAAGGTGAAGGCGACGCTGCACTGGGTCTCCGCGGCGCACGCCCTGGAGGCCGAGGCGCGGATGTACGACAAGCTGTTCACCGTCGAGAACCCCGCCGGAGAGGAGGGGCGCGACTTCCGCGACTTCCTCAACCCCGCGTCGCTCGCCGTCGTCGAGGGGTGCAGGACGGAGCCTGCCGCAGGGCGGCTCGACGCGATGGACCGCATACAGTTCGAGCGCATGGGCTACTTCTGCGTCGATCAGGACTCGAAGCCCGGAAGGACGGTCTTCAACCGCACAGCGACCCTGAAGGACGCATGGGCGAAAATCCAGGCACGGGACGGCGCGGATTCGTGACCCCGGGCCGTCCGCGGCCGCGGCGATGGAATTTGCTTGACCGTCGCGCGCGCCGAATTTATGTAGGATTCCGTCCGGCGCGCGCGGAGCGCGCATTATGACGCTGGCATTGCCGGCCTCCCCGTCCGGCCCCGGCCTGCCCGCGCCGCGATTCAGGCAGTTCGAGAGGCCGCCGTGTCCCCCGATGAAGTCGTCGTCAGGATAGCGCCGAGCCCCACGGGATCCCCGCACGTGGGCACGGCCTACATCGCCCTGTTCAACCTCGCCCTGCGCAGGAAACAGGGGGGCAGGTTCATACTCCGAATCGAGGACACGGACAGGTCGAGGTCCACGAAGGAGTCCGAGGAGCAGATATACAAGGCCATGCGATGGCTCGGGATAGGGTTCGACGAGAGCCCGGAAATCGGCGGCCCCGCGGGGCCCTACAGGCAGTCGGAGCGGTCGGAGATCTACAGGAAGTACGCGGAGGACCTGGTCGCCAGGGGCAAGGCCTACCGCTGCTTCTGCACGGAGGAGCGGATTGCCGGGCTGCGCGTCGACCAGAAGCGGCAGGACCTGCCAATCGGATACGACGGGCTGTGCAAGTCGCTTTCGAGGGCGGAGGTGGAGGACAACCTGGCCGCGGGCAGGCCGCACGTAATCAGGCTGCTCGTGGACCACGAATCCGAGACGGTCTGCCACGACTACTTCCGCAAGAGGATAACAATCTCGAACACCCAGGTGGACGACCAGGTGCTCATCAAGTCGGACGGGTTCCCCACGTACCACCTCGCGAACGTGGTCGACGACCACCTCATGGGCGTGAACCACGTGATAAGGGCCGAGGAATGGATTCCCTCACTGCCCAAGCACGTCATCCTCTACGACGCCTTCGGCTGGACCAAGCCGGTTTTCGCGCACATGCCGCTGCTCAGGAACAAGGACAAGTCCAAAATCTCCAAGAGGAAGAACCCGACTTCCCTCACGTGGTTCCGCGACAGCGGCTACCTGCCCGAGGCGATGGTCAATTTCCTGGCGCTCATGGGCTATTCCCCGCCGCCGGGGGAGCCGCGCGTGGAGGGCAACCCCGAGATATTCGGTTTCGACGAGATGGTCAGGGATTTCGACCTGTCCAGGGTGAAGACCTCGGGCCCCATATTCGACCTCGAGAAGCTGGACAACTTCAACGGGGTCTACATCCGGAAGATGACGGTGCCGGAGTGCACTGCCAGACTGCTGGATTTCTGCGCGTACCTGGACGCCGAACGCCCGAGGCTGCTGGCCGAAGCGCAATCCCCGCTGCCCGAGGCGGCCGGGATGAGGGTCCTCGAGGAGAAGAGACGGGCGCTGACCGCGTCCACGCTCGAGTTCTTCGACAGGTTCCGGCCTTCGAAGGTGAGGCTCGAGCCCATAATCCGCATCCTGCAGGTGCGCCTCAAGAACTTCCTCGAGTTCGCCGGATCCGCCGGGTTCTTCTTCGTCGACAGCCTGGATGCGGATCCCGCGGAAATGGTTCCGAAGAACGTCACGCCTGCGGAGACCGCCCGCGTCCTCCGGGCCGCCGCAGGCGCGATTGACGGGATAGGCGATTTCTCCCGGGCGGGCATCGAGGACAGGATGAAGACCTTGCCCGACGAGGTCGGTTGGAAAACCCGGCCGCTCTTCATGGCAATCAGGGTGGCCGTCACGGGCTCCAGCGTGTCGCCCCCGCTGTCCGAATCCATGGAGATTCTGGGAAAGGAAGCTACGTCCGGCAGGCTCCGGGCCGCCGCCCCCCGGGGGGGGGGGGGG
>JBFZBV010000034.1:0-4747 GCA_041308285.1 Planctomycetota bacterium
CACCCCTGGCGGCCTGAATCTGCGATTCACCGACCGCCCGTGAATATGGGTTCCAGCGGCCGGCTGGACTCGGAGGGGGAAAGGGATGGATGCACGCTCTACGGAATCACCTGCCTGCCCGCTTCCGCATGTCCGCCACAACCGTCGCCATGATTGCGAGGCGTTGAATGTCCGTTGCTGCTGTCTCGAAATGGGAAAAGGTCCTCGTATCCCTGAAACAGGAAATCGGAGAGAAGAAGTACGACCTTTGGATTCGCCAGATTGAGCTTCGATCGCTCTGCGACGAAAAAGTCGAGTTCTCGACGCCGAACGTCTTCGTCAAGGAATGGCTGTCGTCGCACTACAAGAAAATCTTCCAGGCGCACCTGAAAAACGTCCTCGGCATCTCGCCGGATATCGAGTTCGTCGTGGACATGTCCATGGCCAAGCCGCTCAAGGGCGTCAAGCCCGAGGCGGACCCGGCCTCGGCGAGGCCCGACTGCCCCCAGATGCGGAAGCAAATCTTCAATCTCAACAAGGATTTCCGCCTGGACACATTCATCGTGGGATCGTGCAACCGGGTCGCGTACCACACCGCCGAGAGGGTGTGCAGGAAGCTCGACGGGAGCTTCAACCCGTTCTTCATCTACGGCGGCTGCGGCCTCGGCAAGACCCACCTGCTCCAGGCCATCACCGCCGACCTCGCGCGCAGCTTCCCCGACAAGAAGGTGCTCTACATCTCCTCCGAGTATTTCATCAACTCCTTCATCCAGGCGGTCAAGACGCCGCAGCTCATCGATGAATTCAGGCGGAAGTTCCGCGACCTCGACGCCCTGATTATCGACGACGTGCACATCCTGTCGGGGAAGGAACGGACGCAGGAGGAGTTCCTCCACACGTTCAACGCCTACTGGGACAGGAACACGCAGATTGTCATGGCCTCCGACTCGCACCCGAGGGCCATACAGAAGCTCAGGGCCGAACTCATCGACAGGTTCTCGGGAGGGCTCATCACGGAGCTCAAGCTGCCCGCCTACCAGACCAGGCTCGACATACTGAAGATGAAGGCGGAGAAGTTCGACGTGCACATCCCCCCCAAGGTCCTTGCCTTCCTGGCCAAGAAGCTTGAGAAGAACGTCCGGGTTCTCGAGGGCGCGCTGAACGCGATTGTCGCCTCCGCGCTCTACTGCAAGAGGGACGTGACGATTGACCTCGCATGGCTGACCATAAAGGAGCTGTCGGACAGGAAATCCTCGCCTTTGTCCCTGGAGGAGGTCGAGAACCTCGTAATCTCGAAGTTCTCGGTGAGCAGCAAGGATCTCCACGCCAGGACGAGGCTCCGGTCCGTGCTCCTGCCGAGGCAGATTTGCATGTACCTCGCGCGCAAGCACACCTGCTACTCGATGAGCGACATAGGGAGATACTTCTCCGGCAGGAACCACTCGATTGTCCTGCACGCCGAAAGGCGCGTCGGGGACATCCTCAAGGAGGACGCCCAGACCCGCAGGATTGTCGAGGAGATTGAGTCGGAACTCGTCTAGCAGCACGGAGGAAACGCCGGCGGCCCCGCAGCCCCGGGACCCGAACCGCCGTCAGGGCCGCCCGCGCCGCTCCGCTTCCTGTAGAGCCCGCGGGACCTGATGTACTCCTCCACCGGCGCCGGGACCATCCCGGCTATGGGGCGGCCTTCGGATACCCTCCGCCTTATCTCCGTGGATGAGACGTCCGAGCAGACCGGGACGACCACGCCGGAGGAGAGTATGCGCGCCTGTTCGGCGGTCAGGCCCCTCTGCGGAGATCCGGGATCATACTCGGCCCCGGGCCGCTGCGCGACGATGAATCCGGTGATTTCGAAAATCCTGCCGATGTTCCGCCATGTGCGCAGCTCCGGGACCGTGTCCGAGCCTATCAGCAGCAGAAGATCAGCGTCCGCCCCCTCGAGGGACCTGAGCGACTCCAGCGTGTCGACCGTGTACGACGGACCGGGCCTCCCGCCCTCGACCGCGCTCACTCCGAGCCTGGAATCGCACGCGGCGGCGAGCTCGGCCATCCTGAGCCTGTGCTCGAAGCCCGGCATCCTCTCGGAGAGCTTGTGCGGGGGCCTTGCCGACGGGACGAGAATCATCCTGTCCAGGCGGGCGGCCGAACACGCCGCCTGCGCCACGGAGACGTGGCCCGAGTGCACGGGATTGAACGTCCCGCCGAACACGCCCACGCGCCGCCGCCCTGCTGCGCTTCTCCCGGACCCCGGCTCCAAAACAGCCTCCCTGCCCTTTGCCGCGCCCAGGCGGCTGCGGGCCTCAGCTCGACCCGGCTCCAGCGTCCCCGCCCCCGCCCTGACCCGGGGCCGGCAGCCTAATCCTGTTGATTCGGGCCAGATTGACGAGATTGACGACCGCGTGCGAGAGGGCGGGCGCCGTCAGGCTATGCGTGTGCTCGTACAGCGCCCCGAGCAGGAAACCCATCCCCGCCGCGAAAACCGTCCACGGCAGGAAGACCCTCCCCGGCCCGATGTGCAGCGCCCCGAAGAGGATGCTTGCCGCCGCGATTCCGAGCGCCGGCTGCGCGGCCCCGCGGAAGAAGTACTCCTCCGCAATCCCGCTCAGAAGGGCGATGACGACAATCTCACCCGCCGTGAGGTCGCCGATAATCCCCTTGAACTCGGCCTCGAGCCTCCTTGCGAAGCCAAGGAACCGCGAGGCGGCAGCCGACAGCGCGACCACCGCCGCGCCGGCCGCCGCGCCGAGCCCCGCGTCGCGCGCCAGCGTCCCGGGCTCGAACGCGTCCCGGGCGAACACGCCCTTCTCCTGGAGGCGGAGCCAGATGAACCCGGCCAGGAACACCGCCAGGTAGAACCCCGCCGCCGTCCAGGCCAGGCCCGGCCGCCCCGCCGCCCTCCCGCGGCCCCCGCCCGGCCCGCCTTCGTCGGTTTTTTCCAATCTCCGCTAGCTCTTCAGCTTCTCCCTGAGGTCCAGAGCCCTCTGGTTCCCCGGCTCGAGGACCTCGAGCACCTCGTCAATCTGGGCCCGCGCCTCATCCTTGTCGCCCGCCGCGATGGCCGCCTCTGCCGTGAGGAGCCTGATTTCTATCTCCTCCCTGCCCTCGGCGGGTACGTCCCCGAACTGGGATTCCGACAGCGCAATCCTGGCTTCTGCGAGCGCCTCGGCAGCCTCGCCCTCGGCAAGCAGCGCCTTCGCGAGCTCGAAGTGCGTGTCGAACCGCATGGGCGCCTTCGGCACCCTGTAGGGCCAGATGTCGGTTATCTGCCTGCACATCTCGACGAAGTCGCGGTTCCGGCCCTTCTTCCCGTAGATGCCCGCGAGCTCAATGCGGATGCCGATGTCGTTCTCCGCCCTGAGCGCGCCCTGCTCCATAATCTTCAGGGCCTTGTCTTCCAGCCCTTTCGACAGATACAGCTTGGGCAGCAGCGCGTAGGGCGAGTCCCCGCCCGTGTACTCCGGGAACGCCTCCAGCGCCTTCTCCAGCATGGCGATCGCCCTGTCGGACTCGCCCTTCTCCAGGGCGAAGCGGCCCAGAATCAGCGGGACCGCGTAGTTCGTATCCCCCTTTTCGAGCGCGGCGGCGAGATACTTTTCCGCCATCTCGGGGTTCTTCTTCACGAGGAAGAGCTCTCCGAGCAGGGCGTACGGCCCTGGGAGCGCCTTGTCCAGCTCGAGCGCCCTGCCCGCGGCGATTTCGGCGTCGGCAATCATGCCGTTCTGCAGGCAGGCCCGCGCCAGCCGCAGGAACCCCTCCGCGTCCCCAGGCTTCCCGAGCGTGTTCGTGCGGAGCTCATCTATCTCCTCGGGGTAGTAGAGGGGGGTCATCTTGAAGTTCCCGAAGCGCTTGCCGACCCATGCGAGGAACGCCTTCTCGGCTTCCTCCATCGAGAGGCCGAGCACAGCCTTGAACACCTCGGAATCGTTCTTGTCCCTTCCGTATTCCCGCACCATGGCGGCGAGCTTCTCGAAGCCGTAATCCGACACGATGAACTCGACGACCCACGAGGCGTGGAAATACGCCTGGAGCACCCTGCCGCGGGTGAACTCCGGGTTGAGCTGCGCAATCGGGACGAGCTTTCCCGCGAGGTACCTGCCGTAGAACTCGCGGAAGCTCGGCCTGGTCCACGCGGGATGCCCCTGCCTCTCCTCGTACACGCTTATCCCCTCGGTGAACCACCGCGGGATTCTGCCCCCGGACATCTGCAGGGTCACCACGTGGGCGAACTCGTGCCAGGCGGTCGAGGCCCAGTTGAACGCGCCCGGAGGCAGGGCGTGCGGCGAGTCCATCGTCACAAGGGGCCCGAAGCATGCGCCGAGCGCGCCGAGCCCAGGGAAACCCACGGTCCTGGTGGCGAAGTCCTCCTGCTGCCTGAATATCTCCACCTTGACAGGCCTCTCCGGGCTGAAACCGTACTTCTCCGTCAGCTGCTTCCAGCCCCTCTCGAGAAGCCTGGCCGCGTAGTAGCCCATCACCTCCTGGTCGTTCTTGTGGAACAGCATCTCGAAGTTCTCGGAGGTCCTGGTGGCGAACTCGTCGTAGGCGTCGAACAGGGTGAGGAGGTTCCTCGCCTGCACGTGGTAGCTGTCGCCCTTGAACCCGCTCTCCAGCGACTTCACCGCGTCCTTGACGTTCCCCATCCTCGACAGGGTTATGCCGAGGTCGATGTGGGCTATCCAGAGCTTCGGATTCACCTTCACCGCCTCGCGCAGCAGCCCCGCAATCTCGTCCAGCCTCCGCCCCTGCATGAGCCCCGAGACCATGTGAG
>JBFZBV010000035.1:0-9910 GCA_041308285.1 Planctomycetota bacterium
GACGCGGGATTCCTGGCCCTCGCGGCTTCCGTGCCCCTGCTTTTGCTCGTCGAGATCCGGGGGTACAGGGCGCTGCTGCTCTACGGCTACGCCTCGGGAATCCTGTTCTTCGGACTCGGACTCTGGTGGCTCTCGGCCGCGAGCCCCGTCCTGCTCCTCCTCCTGCTGATTCCGCTCGGACTCTTCCCGGCCTTCTCGGCCGTCGCGCTGAAGGCCCTGAGGACGCGCCTCGGGCTGCCGTACTCCGTCTCCGCTCCCCTGGCGCTCACGGGCGTGGAGTTCCTGAGGTCCTTCGTGGCCACGGGGTTCCCCTGGCTCCTTGCGGGGCATGCGTTCCACGGGTCCGGCGCGCTCCTGCAGACGGCGGACCTGGCCGGGGCCTACGGCCTGGGGTTCCTGGCGTACGCGGTCAACGGAATCGCGGCCGACGCGGTCCTGCACTTCACAGGGGCGCGCAGGATGCCGCGCGCCGCTCTGGTTGCGCCGGCATGCGCGGCGGCCGTCCTCTGGGCCGCGGCGTTCGCGTACGGCGCGGCGAGGGCGGGAGGGCCGTTCGAGGACGGGCCTTCGGTCTTCGTGGTCCAGGGGAACATACCCCAGGACATCAAGCTGTCGGGGACTTCGGCGGGCAGGATATGGGAGAAGCACGTCCGGCTCACCCTCGGGGCGCGGGGGAAGTCGCCGGACATGATAGTCTGGCCGGAGACCATGGTGCCGGGAGGCATGGACCAGGACTCGGGGTACATGGCCCCGATTTTCGACATGGCCGCGGACCTCGGCGCGCACATGCTCGTCGGATCGAGCTCCGGCGAGGCGCGCACGGAAGGGCCGGGGCTCAGGGAGTTCAACAGCGCCTTCTTCGTGACCCCCGGCGGGAGGATTGCCGGCCGCTACGACAAGATGCACCTCGTGCCGGGCGGGGAGTACATCCCCTTCAGGAAAGCGTTCCCGGTGGTGGAGAGGATCGTGATGGACTCCCTCGGCTACGCCCCGCACGTCGACCCGGGTTCGGAGAGGGACGTGTTCACGCTCCCGTACCGCGGGGGGAGCGCGGATTTCTCGGTGGTCATATGCTACGAAATCGTCTTCCCCGGCGTGGTAAGGGGGTTCGTCCGGGACGGCGCCCGATTCGTCGTCAATATGACGAACGAGGGGTGGTTCAAGGAGAGCTTCGAGTTCGAGCAGATGATGGCGATAAACAAGTTCCGGGCCGTGGAAAACAGGGTCAGCGTGGTGAGGGCCGCGAACACCGGCATCTCGGCGGTGATTAATCCCGACGGGAAGGTGCTCGCCGAGGTGGAGGGCCCGGACGGCGGGAAAAAGGCCGTGGAAGGCTCTCTCTCGTGCCGCGTGCCGCTCGATCGAAGGACCTCGCTCTACGCCAGGTTCGGGGACGTCTTCGCATGGCTCGTGCTGGCCGCTGCCGCGGCCGCGCTCGGCGCCGCCCTGTGCCCTCCGGCATGGGCCGCCGCGGCCCGCAGGGGATGCTCCCGCCTCGCCCGCAGGGGGGGGGCCGGACCGGGATGCTGAGGGCGCAGAGGTTTGCGGCGCGGCCGGCCCCGAAAAAAACCGGAGGCCGGGATTTTTCCTTGACAACTCATGCACTGCACTTAGGATTTACGCAATCGTATCTTTAACCTGATTGCGGAGGATGCGTCAGATGAGCAAGGTGGCAAAGATATTCGTGGTAGTCAACCTGGTTTTCGCACTCGTCTACGTCGGGGTGAACGCATCGCTGCTGGCAAAGCAGGAGCACTTCAAATACCTCTACCTCAAGGAGAAGTCCCTCCACGAGAAGGACAACACGGACAAGGACGCCGAAATCAAGGCCCAGAAGGACAAGGTCGGGCAGATGACAACGTCCTACAACACCGAGCGCGAGAGGGCGGACAACCTCGAGACCCAGCTGCAGACCCAGATGCAGACCAACAGCAACCTCGAGACTAAGTGGAACCAGCTCAACAACAACTACAACAGTCTCGAGCAGCGGTATCAGACCCTGTCGACCGAGCTCAAGGACAGCCGGGAGGAGATAAAGAGCCTCCAGGCCGAGCTCGTGACGTCCAAGACGAACCTGGACAGCGCGCTCAAGCGCAGGGACCAGGCCCAGGACGATCTGGCGCGGATTCAGAAGGAGAGCGGGGACCTGAAGCTCGTGCTGGACGATCTCAAGAAGCGCCACGTCGAGCTCGCCATGAAGAACCAGGAACTCCGCTTCACGCTCAACGGCATCCAGGAGAAGATTAAGCTGCCGGTCGAGGACATCATCGACAAGATGCCCCAGATTAGCGGCCAGATTGTCGGCGTCAGCACCAAGCACGACCTCGTCGTCATCAACAGGGGCGAGGAGGACCAGGTGCAGGTGGGGTTCACCTTCACGATTTTCCGCGGCAGCGAATACGTGGCGAAGATGGTCGTCGAGAAGGTCTACCCCAACCAGGCGGCCGGCAGGGTCCTGCCCATGACGAAGAAGGACAAAGTGCTGGTCGGCGACAAGGTTGCGACCAAGATTTATTGAGCTGCTTTGAGGTTCGGAGGAATCCATGGCCAAGAAACACGGACCGGCTCCGAGCGACAAGAAGAAGACCAAGGCACGGGCGGAAGAGCCTGAAGTAAAGGACGAGGAGCCCGAGGACGATGAGCCTCAGGCTCAGGTCGATCCCAAGGCCCAGGAAGCCGGCCAGCTCTTCACGGCGCTCATTATCATCGCGTTCTCGTTCATCTTCGTGGGCGTCATACTGACCTGGCACCACCTCCACAAGCACTACGACACGCCTTTCCTTCTGATAGTCAAGAAAAGCATCGGCAGCGAGGTCAAGGATATCGTCGCGAAGGACCTCGGGGGAGAGGTCTTGGAAACCGAAGCCGAGGGTGAGGGCGATGCCGCCAAGAGCCCCGAGGGCGAGACGGCAGGCGGCGCGGGCGATGCGTCGGGCGGCTCCGGCGAGGGCGGGGGCGGTGAAAGCAAGGCCGGCGGCGGCGAAACGCCCGGGGGCGGGGGCGAAGCGCCCGGGGGCGGGGGCGAAGCGCCCGGCGGCGGCGGCGACTCCGGCGGCGGAGGCGAGGATTTCCCCGACTAGCGGCGGGTTCCCGGCGACCTTAAGCATCACTCCAAGGCTCTGGAATCCCGAGCCTCGGGCGGCTTCCGGCAACGGACGCCCCGGCATGGCCCCAATTCCCCCGTGTACAGGTCCGGCGTATCCCAACAGGGCCCGCAGCCCGCGCGGTTTAGTCTGAGGAATCGATTCCCGTGGCCGATGAGAAAGACGATTCTGTGGCCGGCGGCGATGCGGCCCGCGGATTCCGGGCCTCCGATGCCCCCTGCGGCGGCGGAGATGACGGGCCTTCGGGCGGAGCCTCAGGCCGGCCCGGCGGCATCGCCGGCGAAGGGGAGCCCGAGCCGCCTCCGGGAAGCGCGGAAGGCGAGGAGGAGCTTCCTGCCGGCTCCGGAAGCCCATCCCCGGAGAGCGTGCCGGGCGAGGCCGGGGATGAAGAGCCCGAGGAGGACGACGGATCGGCCCCGGAGATTGAGCCCGGGCAGATGCAGGGGATAATCGAGGCGCTCCTGTTCTCGTCGGACAGGCCGCTGGGCGCGTCGAGAATCGCGGCGATAATCGGGAGGGGGGCGAGGGGATTCCACGTGAGGAAGGCTGCGGACGCCCTGAACGAGGCCTACGCCGCGGCCGGAAGGACCTTCCGAATCGGCCTGATTGCCCAGGGGCTGCAGATGCTGACCCTGCCCGAGTACGACGAGTGGATTCTGAAGCTCAAGTCCGAGGAGAGGAGCGCGAAGCTCTCCGAGGCTGCGCTCGACATCCTTGCGGTCGTGGCGTACAGGCAGCCCATACTGAAGGCGGAAATAAACCATATAAGGGGAGTTGAGTCCGGACCCCTGCTCAGGACGCTCCTCGAGAAGAACCTCGTGCGCATAGCGGGGAGGGCCGATCAGCCGGGAAGGCCGATGCTGTACGGCACGACGAAGAAGTTCCTCGAGGTCTTCGGGCTCAAGTCGCTGGGCGACCTGCCCAAGGCCGAGAAGCTGAGTTGACGCCCCTGGAAACCCTAACCGGGGACGGTCGGAGGTGAATTACATGCCGGAGAAGAAATCGGAGAGGATCGAAAAGGCGCCGAGCGAGAAGAAGGAGAAGGTGAAGGTGAAGCCGGGCTTCTGGGCCTGGCTGCAGAGGAACGAGAAGATTATCCTGACCGGGATAATCCTCGGCGTATTCCCCACCTTCGGATTCGGCACGGTCCTGATATCGACCCTCACGGGCGAGCTCAGCGACGACACGGCCGCCGTCATCGACGGCGACGAAGTGCCCATGAGCGACTACAACGAGTACCAGCGCAGGTTCCTCGCCCCGCTCCAGACCTTCGTGAGGAACATGAAGACGCACCAGCAGTGGGGCGGCTTCTTCCAGAGATGGGAGAACATCGGCAACGAGGCGATTTGGAAGCGCATCGCCCTCCTCAAGGACGCGGAGAAGGCCGGCATCCTGGTGGGCGAACCCGAGGTCAGGGACTACATCTCCGACTTCTTCAATTTCGAGAACAAATACTCGTACCAGCTGTTCGTGGGCCCGGGCCAGGAGGAGGAGTCGCTCCGATACTATCAGGTCATGTTCTTCTTCCAGGGCGTGTACGACAGGTCCGAGGACGGGAAGACATGGACCTTCAATCCCAAACGGTACGAGGCCGCAATCAAGGGCAGCATGATCCCGGTCGACGAGTTCGAGAAGACCCTGAAAGAGGACCTGGTGATTAGGAAGCTCAGGTTCTTCGCCGAGCTCACGAACCTGGTGCCGGTCACAGACGTGTACGAGACGTTCAAGAAGGATAGGGAAGAGGTGAGAATCAGGGGCGTGAGAATCGAGACCGCGTCCTTTAATCCGCCGGAGGCCGACGTCCCCGAGGAAGAGCTCAGGATCTTCTACCAGAGCAACCGCAGGAAGTTCGAGGAGCCGGTCAAGAGGAGTTTCGAATACATCTACGGCGACCTTGCTCGCCTGGAAGCCCTGATTGAGCCTTCAGAGGCGGAGCTCAAGTCGTACTACGACAAGATAAAGGACAAGCTCTTCAAGGAGGAGCCCGCAGCCGGGGCGGACAAGCCGGCGGGAGCTGACAAGCCGGCGGACGGCAAGGAAGGGGAGGCGAAGCCCCCCGAGCCCAAGTTCAAACCACTCGAGAACGAGGAGGTCCGCGCGACGGTCAGGAAAAGGGTGGTCTCCGAGAAGGCCGAGACCGTGCTCCGCGACTTCATGAAGGAAATCCACGAAAGGCTCAAGAGCATCGAGGGCAGAATCAGGGCCGGCAGCCCCCGCAACCGCGAAGAGCTCGTGGAGAACCTCAAGGGAGGAATCCTCTTCACCCAAATCGCCGATCAGGTGAACGGCAGCCCCGGGAAGTGGAAAATCTCCGCCTACCCCTCGTTCAGAATCGAGGCCCGCAGGATCGGGGATCTCCTCTCCAAGGAGGAAATCGCGTCGAAGTTCGGATCGCTGGGCATCAGGCTCTCGGACAAGCTTTTCGAACTCGAGATTCTGTCCGCCGGCGAGCCGATTAGGACCGCGGACGGCTTCGTGATATACAGGAGCCTGGACGAGAAATTGCCCGCGGCCCCACCGCTCGAGTCGATTCGCGACAAGGTGCTGGCGGAGCGCCGCAGGCAGAAGCAGCTGGAGATGGCCAGGGACAAGGCCGGCGAAGTGAGGAAGAAGGCGCTCGCCTCGGGCTTCGAGGCCGCGGCGGCCGCCGAGGGGCTTCTGGTCTTCAAGTCTATCCTGTTCGACAGGAAGGCGGTTTCGATATCCGGCGACGGAACGAGCCCGCCGCTGGGCAAGGTCCCGGCCCTGATAGCCACGGCGTTCACGCTCAAGGACGGCGAGGTCTCCGCCCCGGTGAACGAGGAGGATTCCGGATTCGTGTTCCTCTTCGACGTGGCGGAGCGGAAATTCCCCGCCCCCGAGGACATGACAATCGACGACTTCGGCAAGCTCAGGTCCGACGAGGAGCGGAAGTTCCAGTCGAAAATGAGCGAGAAGTACGGCACCTCCTGGGAGGAGAAGCACAAGGTGGAGGACCTCATCAGGAACAGGTCCACCCACGCCTCGGGATCGAGGATACCCTACTCAGGCGATTGAACCCGGCCCCGGGGCCTGGCGGTTCCTTCCGGCGGTTGACCTGCGGCCGCCCGGGGATATAATCCCATTCGTGGTGTCCGGCTCCCGGGTGCGCAGCCGGGCCGGAGCGGAGGCGGGTCTTTGGGGACAAAGGAATGGAAACATTCGGATCCGTAGCGGCCCTGTTCGGAAGTCTCGGGATGCCCGAGATTCTCCTGATCCTCGCAATCGTCGTCCTTCTGTTCGGGGCGTCGAGAATCCCCGATGTGGCGAGGTCGCTCGGGCGGGGGGTGGACGAGTTCAAGAAGGGACTCAAGGGCGAGCCCGAGCCGAAGCAGGTGCCGCCGCCGCCGGACCAGAAGAAGATCGAGGACGGGAAGTAGCCGAGAGCGGCCCGGCCGGGGCCCCCGGGTCAATCAGCCGAGCCTCAGCGTCTTGCGACCGGCCCAGCGCCACGTGTCCCCGAGGTTCAGGTATCGAAGGCGCAGGAAGAACACGATCGTCTTGAATATGCCCCCTGCCACCGCGTAGAACGGGTTCCTGGGCAGCTTCACGAGTCTCTGCACGACAGGTATCAGGCGCGGGAATTCCACCGCCACCGGGAACAGGTGCGCGAGGTTCTCGAACTCCTCGACGCCTTCCACGTCCATCACGGACTTGCGCCAGAAGAACTCCGGGAATTCGACGTCGTTCCTCTTCACGAGCCCCATTTCCGCCGCCTTCCGGGCCAGTTCGGTCCCGGGATAGGGCTGGAAGATTGACACCGCGGCGAAGGCGGGCCTTATCGACGCGTTGAGCCTGAGCGTGTCGAATGCGCCGGATATCCGCTCGCCCGGGAGCCCAATCATGTTCTGGGTGACCAGCGGCACGCCGTGCCTCCTGAGCGTCGCGGAGACGTCGGCGAAGAGGCTGTTGTCCTGGCGCCGGTGGAGCAGCTCGGTGCGCATGGCCTCGTCCGCGGTCTCGAGGCCGATGTGGACGCCCGTGCATTTAATCCGCGCGAGGAGGGCCGCTATCCTGTCCGTGAGGAATTCCGGCCGCGCATAGCACGTGACGGGGACCGCCATCGGTTCGTAAAGATTCGCGAATTCCGCGAGCCAGGCCTCGTCGATGACGAACGTGTCGTCCGAGATGTGGATTATGCGGACCCCGCCGCGTGACAGTATCGCCCGAACCTCATCCATCACGTTCCCTACGCTCCTCCTGCGCAGCTTCTTGCCCTTGCCCCTGTAGAGCTCGCCGAGGGCCTTGTTGTAGCAGTAGGAGCAGTTGAAGGGGCAGCCCCGCGCGGTCAGGAGGAGCATGGCCGCAAGCCTCGAGTACTGCGGGTACCGCGCAAGAAGGTCCCGGTCCGGGAAGGGGAGCGAGTCAAGGTCCTCGTTCAGCCGCCTGACGTCGTTCCTGTGGATTCTGCCCCCGCTCTTCACCCAGAAGTTGGGCACGGCCGACGGGTCCTTCCCCGCCTCCATCGTGTCGGCCAGTTCCGCCATGGCCTCCTCGGCCTCGCCCCTGCAGATGGCGTCCGCTCCGTCGCTGCCGACGCTCTCCGGGAAATAAGTGGGGTGGGGTCCGCCGAACACGGAGAAGAACCGGTGGATTTTCTTGAGGGACGCGTTGAGCCTGAACATCTCCGCATGCGGACCCGTCATCACGGAGTAGCCTATGATGTCGGGCCTGGTTTCCCGGACGTAGTCCTCGACCCCGTCCTCGAGGCCTATGTCGAAGAAGTCCGTCTCGTGGCCGCGCTTCTTGAGGCAGGCCGAGATGTACATGATGCCGAGAGGTTCGGTGAAGAACGTCTTGTGGATGAACAGGACCTTCAGTGTGCAATCCTCGAAAACGCCGGGGCGGCGAATTCCGGAAGGATATCGCATGGGGGCTGGAACCGGAAGAGGATTCCGCGCCTTGCCGCGGCAAAAAACGCCTCTGCTCGGCCTTTGGAGGGGGGTGCGCCGCGTGCGGGGCGCAGGCCGGCCGCAAACCGCTCGAGCACAAGGCTATGCGCGCGCCGCCGCCGCCCCCCCGGATTCGGTCCGAAGGCATGCGGGTTGCATCTCTCCCCTGCGGAGCGCAGAATGTTCCGGACCTGCTGCAGCGAATCAGGCAGGGGCCCGCCCGGCCGGGGCGGATCCGGCAAGGAGGAGCAGATGAGGAGATTCCTGAAAAGCGGCGACTTTCTCCTGGTCATGAGCTTCGGCAACTTCATGCTGTGGGCCGGGTTCTGCTTCCTGATATTAGGGGGCTGCGCCTTCGGGCAGGAGCCATACAAGCTCTCGAAAATCGGCCCGTTCAAATGGGATTTCAACAACGCCCATCCCGTGCTCTGGTGGATTAACTACGTGCACACAATAACCCAGGCCGTTTCGGTTCCCATGATGGTCGTCCTGGCGACGCGCATCTTCAGGGAGGACGGGGAAGGCGTCAGGTCGCAGAGGTTCAGGCTGCTCAAAAAGATGATTGGCGGCGGCAAGAAGGCGTAGCAACGGGCCCGGCCGCCGCCTTTCCGCGACGCGGACCGAGATGATTGTCTCCGCGAGCAGAAGGACGGACATACCCGCGTTCTACGCGGACTGGTTCGCAAGGAGGCTCCGCGAGGGGTTCTGCCTCGTGCCGAACCCTTTCAATCCCTCGCGCGTCGCGACCGTGCCGCTCCGCAGGGAGGATGTCGACGCGTTCGTGTTCTGGACGCGGAACCCCGTCCCGTTCGGAGGCGTGCTCGACGAGCTCGACCTCCGAGGCTGGCCGTACTGCTTCCTCTTCACGATTACCGGCTACGGGCCGCCGCTCGAGCCCTCGGCCCCGCCGCTCGACGCCGCAGTCGAAGCCCTCCTCGGCCTTTCGCGGAGGATCGGCCCCGACAGGGTGATCTGGCGGTACGACCCGATTCTCTACGGAGGCCGCTGGGGGCCGGAATGGCATCTGGACAACTTCGCGGCCATCGCACGGTCGCTCGAGGGGGCCGTGCGGATGGTGAAGACGAGCTACCTCGACCTCTACCGCAAGACGGCCAGGCGGCTCAGGGCCGCCGGGTTCCCGGATATGCCCGATCCCGCGGAGCGGCCCGAATCGCCGGGCCTGCTCGCCGCGCTCGGGCGCATCGCGCGCAGCCGCGGTATGAGGCTCACGACGTGCGCCGAGGCCCCGGCCGTCTCGGTGCCGGAGGCCGAGCCTGGCGCGTGCGTGGACCCCGATCTCCTCGGCCGGATTTCCGGGGCGGACCTGCCGCGCTGCAAGGACGCCGGCCAGCGGCCTCTGTGCCGGTGCGCGCCGAGCCGCGACATCGGGATGACCGATTCATGCGGCCACGGCTGCGTCTACTGCTACGCCGTGTCGGACGGCCGCCGGGCGCTTGGCAATCTCGCGCGCCACGACCCCGCATGCCCGAGCCTGCTGCCCCTGCCCGTGCCGCCGGTCCCCGGCCGGCAGGACCTCTCTGAAAAAGCTTGACCTTTGGCTTCCCATCGGAGACCTTTTCCCTTTCGCATGCTGTGTCCAGTCCGAATCGAATCGAATCGGGGTCGGGCCATGAACGGGTTGATACCAGTCATCGGATTCGGAATCGCGATTGCGTACGCGCTTTCTGCGGCGGCGTATGCGGCGGTTTTCGCGCGATTCCGGCCGGCGGCCGGCGGCAGGGCCACGTCCCTTCTCCTCGTCACCTCGCTCGCCCACGTCGGATACCTCTGGGCGGTCTCGGTTTCGGCCGTCCGGCCGCCCCTTTACGACCTGTTCGAGGCCGCAGGCGTGCTCGCTCTCGCACTCGCGCTCGTGTACCTGCACGTCGAATCGAG
>JBFZBV010000036.1:0-12878 GCA_041308285.1 Planctomycetota bacterium
GGGAAGGGGAATGACGCCGGAATGGCCTGCCGGAAACGCCGGCCGGCCCGCGGCTAGATCGTCCGCCTCATCCGGTTCACGTATTCCTGCAGCCTGTCTCCCGGGCACCGCGTGGGTTTCAGCTCCCGGTGCGTGAGAATGGCCCTGGGTCCGAGGCCGAACCTGTCCGAAAGCAGCTTCACGAACGCCCTCAGGCAGATTTTCTGCCTTTCTGTGGGCTCCTGCAGGTCGAAGTTGCCGAGGAGCATCACTCCGAGGTTGTTGTCGTTCGCGTCGCCGCCTGCGTGGGCGCCCGTGTATTCGAGCTTCCTGCCCTCCCATATCCTGCCGGCCCGGTCTATCACGTAGTGGTAGCCGATGTCTCCCGCAAGGTTCTGATCCACGTGTATCTTCGCTATGAGCCTCAGGCATGCGGCGACTTCGGCCGTCCGCTCGGCTGTGTTCGGCTGGGGCGAGCCCTCGTGGTGGATTGTCAGCCGCGTTATCCTGCCCATGGGCCGGAGCCGCGCGAGGCGCGGCGGGTGCACCGCCCAGCACTCCCTGGGAATCGGCCTCAAATCCGGCCACCAGGCCGAAGCCCCCTCGTCCTCGTAGATCGGCATGCTCATCTCGGCGGGAGCAGCCGGCGTTTCGGCCGGAGCTGCAGGGGCGGCCTCTTCGGTCCTGGGGGCGGGGGAATTCATTTCGACCTCGTCGGCGCCGTGCCAGTAGGTCCCCATGCATCCGCCGAGCACGCTTCCGAGACCCAGGAAGAGGAATGTTCTCCGGTCGATTCCTGACACGAGGCGTCCTCGAATGAGGTAAGCGAATCTCCTTCCACAGATATCGGCCGGAAAGGGGCCGGACTTTAGCCCGAAAGCGGAAATCCCGCCGGGAAAGGGGATTCCGGCGGCCTGCAGGCCGCTCCCCGGCCGCGCGGCGGCTCCCAATCCGCTTGCGCTTTGCGGCCCCGTGACCGACAATATACGCGGATGCACCGGGCTCGACCCCGATACGAGCCCTTTGAGGCCGGCTGGATGAAGAAAAAGAGGTCTTCCGTCCCGATTCTCGCTGGGCTGGTACTCCTTGCCGCGACAGGCGGAGCCGCCGTCTACTTGCTCGCCGGCCCGGGCGATTCCCTCAGGTCTCTTCTGGACGGAATAATCCCGGCGGAAAAGACCCCGGCATCGGACGGATCCGCTCCGGCGCAGAAGGGGCGCGTTGGAGCGGACAGGAAGTCCGCAGGCTCGGAAGGCGCCTCCTCCGGTCCCGCCGCAGGGACCCGGCCGGCGGACATCGCGGCGGCTCCTCCGGCGAAGCCCGTTCAGCCCCCCGCCGACACCGCTGCGTTCGAGGCGGTCCTCGAGAAGGCCCGGGCATGCTGCGTGGCGCTCGAGTACGAGGAGGCTCTCCGCCTCATCGAGGATCTCCTGTCCGGCCCCCTGCCGAAGGACCTGAGGAGCAAGGCCGAGAGGATTGAGCGCGCTTCGGGCGTGTTCCTGAGCGTCCTGGCCGGCATCTCCCCGCTGGAACTGAGCGATTACCGGGACCTGGTCGAGGTGCGCCTGACCAACGGCAATTCCGTGGTCGGGCGGATTCTGTCCGACTCGCCGTCCAAGGTCGTCGTGATGCAGGACTACGGCATCAAAGCCAACCTGAGCCGCGACGAGATTGACCGCATAAATCCCCTTCCTCCGGAGAAGATGAAGAAAATCAAGGAGGCGGAATACGAGAAGTTCAGGATGAACCCCGACGCAGTGAGGGGCGACGCGGTGTCCTGCTTCCTCCTGGCGGAGTTCTGCGTCAGGAACGGCCTGCGGGACAAGGTCAACGCGCTTCTCGAAAAAGGCCTCGACGCGGACGGGATGTTCCAGACGATTGTCTACAACGAGAAAGCCAAGCGAATCTACCGCCAGTACCTCTACTTCAAGGGCAAGAAGATGGATTCGATGTCCAGGCGGGCCTTCGATTCCATCCGGGAGAAGTTCCCCGAAAGCGTCTTCGCGAGGCAGGCGAAGGCCGACGAACAGGAAGCCACGGTGATGGCGCAGCCGAGAAAGACCCCGGCGGAAGCGCCCGCCAATCCGGCCGGGTCCGATTCGAAGACACCGGCCAGGCCGCCCGAGACGTCCGAGGACGACTGGGGCGACGATTCCGGCGACGATTCCGAAAAGCCGGCGCCCAAGCCCCCGCCCGACTCAAGGGGAGGGCTCATCGAACAGGCGAAGAAGCTCATGAGAGAGGCCAGGGCCAGGGAGGAGGCTTCCGAGCCGGGCAGGCCGGACGCGGACGCGGAGCTCGCAAAGGCCATCGCGGTCTATGAGAAAGCGGCCGAAACGCTGGAAAAGGCGCTCAAGACCAACCCCGAACACGCCGGCTGGATTGAGTCCCAGCTCGAGGAAGTCCAGTCCTCCATCTACTGGTGCAGGAAGAGGAGCAAGGTCTCCTAGCCGGACGCTCCCCCGCCTTGACACTCCAGGACCTCCGAAGATACTATCCGCCCTTCACCGGGCGTTTTCAGGCATGCCATGAATCCGCGCGAAACGCATTCCGGACTGATCGCCGAACTGCCGGCAATCGCGGCCGACGCCGGACGCCGGCTTCCTCACGCGGCGGTGTCGTTCTCCGACGAGCGGTCCATGCAGCTCTGGACCACCGGCTCCAGGTCCGGCATGAGCGCGCCGGCTCCGGACGGCGGAGTCGTCCTGCGCGTATGGGACGGCGCAGGGTTCGTCGAGTTCGGGACGAACAGGGCTGCGCCGGGCGATGTGAGGAAGTGGGCGCTCGCCAGGGCCGGAAGCGTGAGCATTCGCGGCGATGCGCCCCCGCCCGCCCCGAGGTCCGGGGCGAGGCGGGATTTCGACTCCTCATCCGCGGTGCCTCACGACTCGGTGGGCATCGAGAGGAAACTCGGCGACGTCGCGGACCTGCAGAGGAAAATCAGGGCAATCGACCCGCGCGTGGTCAACGCCAGGGTGGCCTACGAGGAGACCCGCGTCTTCAAGGCCTACGCGGACAGGGACAGGTTCCTGACCCAGGACCTGTCGTTCACAGGCGCGTCCTTCATCGTGTACGCCTCCGGCGGCGGCAGGACGTGCCACGCCTCCGGAGGCAACAAGCGCTGCGGCGGATACGAGGTCCTCGGCCGCGTGGCCTCGGACGAGGCCCTCTCCAGGACCGTCGGGTACGCCTGCGACATGCTGCGCGCCGGGAAGGTCCCGCCGGGAATGCATACCATTGTGACTTCCCCGAACGTCTCGGCGACCGTCGCGCACGAGGCCTTCGGCCACGGGGTCGAAATGGACATGTTCGCCAAGGGCTGCTCCAGGGCCGGCGAATTCGTGGGCAGGCAGGTCGCCTCGCCCCTGGTCTCCATGTACGACTCCCCGGACCTCCCCGATTCCGCGGGATTCTCGTTCTTCGACGACGAGGGAGAGCTGTCCCGGACTACCGCGGTGATAGAGGCCGGAATCCTCAAGTCCGGCCTGACCGACGCCTACACGGCCCTGAAGCTCGGCTCGGAGCGCACCCCGAACGGCAGGAGGGAGAACTTCAGGCGCAAGGTCTACTCCCGCATGACGAACACGTACTTCGCCCCGGGGGACCGGACCCGGGAGGACATCATCGCCATGGTGGACGACGGGGTCTACCTGTGCGGCGGCGGAGTCGGAATGGAGGACCCCCTGGGCTGGGGAATGCAGATTGACGTGAGGCTCGGGTACGAGATTGCGGGCGGCCGGCTGACAGGCCGGGTCTACTCGCCCGTGGGGCTCACCGGCTACGTGCCGGACCTGCTGAGGAGCATACGCGCGGTGGGATCCGACCTCGAGACACACGGGGCGGGCAAGTGCGGGAAGACGTTCAGGAAGGACTGGATTCCCGTGGGCATGGGCGGCCCGACGCTGCTCATGGAAGGGAGGCTCGCCTGATGCCGGATTCCCGCGACGCGAAGCTCCGCGAAATCCTCGACGTACTCGGCAGGCTCGGCCCGCGGGCGGAATGGAGCGTCCTCAGCCGCGAGTCGGCCCAGTGGCAGGTCTTCCACGTCCGGTCCGAGATGGAGGCGTTCAGGGAGGCGGAGGACCTGGCGTTCGAAATCGAAATCCACCATCACCACGACTCCCCCTCGGGACCCTCGATGGGCACGGCGAGGTTCGAGGTCCTGCTCTCGGATTCCAGGCCGGGAATCGAGGCGGCCGCAGCGCGCTCCCTCTACGCGGCCGAGCGCATCCACAGCAGGCCCTGGTTCGTGCAGGCTCCGGGCCTCGAATACCCCCCCGTGGAGGCCTTCGCCCGGGACGAGGCCTCCGCGCCCCGCGAGACCCTGGAAGCCGCGGCGGCGGAAATCCTCGACGCCGCGGCCCGGGAAAAGGGCATCGACCCGAGCCACTTCGAGATCGTCTTCACCGACGCGACCCTCGGGCTCGTGAACTCGAAGGGGCTCAGTCTCGAGGGCAGGACGACGTCCGCCGTGCTCCATCTCGTCCTTGTCGGGTCGGGCGGCGGGGCGAGGTTCGACATCAAGCGCGAGCTCTACAGGCGCAGGGCGGGGGATTTCGGCCTGGCGCGCGCGGTCGCCGAGGCGTCCGCGCTCGCCCGGGACACCCTCCGCGCGGGCCTGCCGGCATCGGGGACCTTCCCCGTGGTCATGAGCCACTCCGGCCTCGAGTTCCTCTTCTCCCCGATAATCGCCCATGCCGGCGGGGAGTATCATTTCGAGAAGCTCTCGCGGTTCCGCGCAGGCCGGCCGATACTGGACGGGGATGCGGCAGGCGACCGCCTGACGCTCGCTTCGGACTCCACCCTGCCCATGGGAGTCCTGACCGCGCCTTTCACCTCCGAGGGGCTCCCTGCAATCAGAATCGAGGTCGTCAGGGACAACGTGTTCGAGAACGTCGTCGCGTCCTCCGAGTTCTCCCATGCCCTGGGAATCAGGGCGACGGGCCCGTTCGCGAACGCGGTGATAGAGCCCGGCTCGACGCCCATGTCGGCGATGACCTCGGGAGGAAGGCTGCTCCACGTCGTCGAGTTCTCCGCGATGCTGCCCGACAGGATGACGGGCGACTTCACGGCGGAGGTCAGGCTCGGCTACGAAATCGACGGCGGCGCGAGAAGGCCGGTCAAGGGCGGCGCGGTCTCCGGAAACCTCTTCGACGCCATGCGCAGCATGACGCTGTCCCGCGAGACCGACTTCAGGGGCGACTACTTCGGCCCCGCGGCCGCCAGGTTCGAGGACCTGACCGTCTCGGGCGCCTGACCCGCCAATCCCCGCATGCCCGGCGCACCGGACCCGATTGCCGCCCGGATTCCGGCGCGCCGGGCGCCGTGCCGAGGCGGGTCCGCAGCCGCATGCGTTTTCCCCCCCCGGAGAGCCTCCGATGTGCTAAAATCAATTCCGGGTCGGGTTTCGCGGGCCGGGCCGCGCGCATGCGCGGCGGTTCCGGCCGGGAGTGCGGGAATCCGCCGGCAAGGGCGACTTGAAGATATACGAGCTGGCCAGAATCGTGCAGCTTTTCGAGAAGGCGAGCCTCGACGAGGGGCTCAAGTCGGCGGTTCCCGCCGTGGTCGCGTCCTCCTTCGGGGTCTATCCGCTCGCGAAGAACGGCGGAAGTCTCACGCTGGCATGCCCGGAATGGGTCAGGGGCGATTTGCTCATGATTCTGGAGAAGGGCCTCGGAGTGAAGGTGTGCCCGCTCTATTTCGAGAAGGAAATCATCCTCGGCTACATCACCAAGGTCTACCTCCAGGAGAGGCTGGTCAACATCAACACGTTCGAGTCCGAGGATTTCCTCTTCTCGGCCAATCCATCGGAGATTTTCAGGGAGAAGAAGGAGGACGGCGACGGCTGCGAGATGGGCCTGGACGGCGCGAAGGTGCTCTTCCTGGACATCTCCTTCAGGTCGGTCCTGCGGAACATCGACAGGATGGAGGGCTACCCCTTCTTCGCCGCCGGCGACCTGGACGTGCCTTTCAAGCGCGACGGCGGGGCCGTGAACGTGTTCTCGGAAAAACTGAGCCCCGACACCTTCTGCGTGGTCAAGAGGAGCGATTTGTACACCGGCATCGAGAACAGGCACGGATTCTCGGAACACAGGGTCGACGCGCTCCCGTTCTCAATCCACCCCACCGAGGTCCAGATGAAAAGGATTGAGGGCGACGGGACGCTGACCATGAACGTATACGGAAGGGACCTCAGAATCCGACCTGGCGAAAGGCCGGTCATGGGATGCAGGTACTACTTCCTGCACTTCGGCAGCCGCTACATGCGGGCGATTGACCTCAAGGTCCACGATCTCTGGGTCACCGACAGGTCTTCGCTGGCTTACGAGGCCGAGCAGCCCCGCTGGTCAATGTCGGACCTCGACAGGTGGCTCGGCTTCGACTGGAAGTCAGGGCCGTCCCCTGCGGGCGCCTGATTCGCCGCGGGCGTCAAATCTTCACGACCGGGCTCTGGTACTCGTCCTTCGGCTCGGCGCCTGCAGCGGGCGGGTTCCTGGGCGCGCCGCCCGAGAAGAGGCTCAGCACCAGCCCTCCCGTCCCCGACAAGCCCCAGTACAGCGCGAGCGTCCAGCCGACGATTGGGATGTTTCCCACGAAGAACATCGTCCACCACCCGAGGAGGAGGTGGAGAACCGGGTTGGACCCCAGCCCGGCCATGGAGGCGGCCTTGGCGCCCATAATCCTGGCGCGCGCCGTCAGGCCCAGGAAGACCGCGAACAGGAGCAGGAGCAGGAACACCACCGCGAAACCCCCGGCGGGGCCGCCCGTCTTCCCGAGCACGACGACCAGGAGCCACAGGAACACGCAGTTGACCAGCCCCAGGACGAACGAGAACAGCCTCCTCTCCGACAGCGTCTTGCTCATGCGCTCGATTGCGGCTGGGAAAGTCATGAACACGAGCATCTGGAACGCGAAGACCGAAACGCCGCAGAGAAGGAGGATGACGACGGCGCTCAGGAGGCCGACCGCTCCCAGGGCCCCCCTGATCTCCTTCTCGCGGCCGAACCTGAAGCCCTTTCCCCAGCGGCCATTGGCAGCGTCGGATTCGCCCTCGCCGCAGCCGGAGCCTTCAGAGGCGCCGTCCTTGCCGGCGGACTGGGCCGGGGCGGAACCCTCCGCCCGGCCGGCCGGAGGCGTCGAATCCGGCCCCGGCTCCTTCGAGCCGCCCGAATCGAGGCCGGCGGCAGGAACGCCCGACGCCGTTTCCGCATGGACGGGGAGACAGGCGAAGGCCGCGCACGCCAGAAGAACGGCCGCGGCGGACTGGATGAGCAAGCTGGTTCTCATTTCACGTCTCCTTCATAAGGCATGTCGCCGCTGCGGCGGATTGACGCCGCTGCGGACCTGGTTTTTCTGAACGCCGCCACGTTGACCCCGGAGGCGACCACGAGAAGGACCGCGAGGACCGCGGCGAGCGCGCCGGTGTCGAACGGCACGGCTCCAGCCACGTCCAGGTCCAGCCGGCGGGGATCCGGGAAAAGCCCGCCGATGGACTCGAGCCCCGACTGGATTCCATCCCCCGCGGATTCGAGAAGGCCGAAAGCCCGGGAGACCGCGCTTCCGCCCCCGGCAGGTTCCGCGATGCCCGAGACTCCCGGGAACATGAGGATGAAGAGGACCGAGGAGGCGGCTATCAGCGCTGCGGCGGCCCAGATTCTGGCCCATGACGGCGCCGCGGGCCTCGCGGCGGCGGCGGCGGAGAGAATCGCTGCGCGCAGCTCCGCCGGCGGAGGGCCTGGGTCGATTCCCCCCAGGACCGAATGCACGGCCCTGAGGCTCTCGAGCCGCGCGCCGCACTCGGGGCAGGCCGCGGCATGCTTCTCGATGTCCGCCGCCTCGAGGCTTCCGGGGGCGGAGTCGAGGTATTCCTGAATCGCGTTCGAATCCGGGCAATCCCTCTTCATCGGCTGATTCCAATCCTTTCCAGCTTCGCCCTCAGGACCTCCCTCGCGCGGAAGAGCCTGTTCTTGACCGTGCCTTCAGGCAGGCCGAGTATCGCCGCGATTTCATCGTAAGACAGGTCCTTCAAGTACCTGAGCATCACTATTGCCCTGTAAGAGGGCTTGAGGTCCTCCACGGCGCGAAGCACGATTTCCCTGCTTTCCGTCCGGTCGAGCGATTCGCCCGCCTGCGGCAGGTTCGTGTCCGGCCCGCACGCATCTTCCTCGCCGGAGAGCGACGGGATTGCCTTCCGCATCCTGCTCCGCCGCTCGTTGATGCAGACGTTCACCGCGAGCCTCATGAACCAGGGGCCGAACCTGCCCTCCGGATTGAACTTCTGGAAATTCCTGAACAGCCGCAGGAACACCTCCTGGACTATTTCCGCCGCGTCGTCCCGGTTGAAAGTCATGCGCCACGCGAAGTTGAACACGAGCCGGTAATACGTCCCGACGAGACTGTCGAAAGCCCCGGGGTCTCCGTCCCGCGCCTTTTCGAGAACCTCCTTCGCTGGTTCGGGTAGGCTCATGACTTCTCGCACGATACTACAGGCTCGAGGCTCGCGGGGTTTCAACTCCGCGGCCTGAATCGCGGAAGTTCCTGCTGCCGGGGAACCGGGCCTCCTGCCCGGGGGTGAAACCTTAAGATATTGTGGCATAATGAGATCAGCGATGCAAGGCGCGTCCGTTGCGCCTTGACTCCTGGCGGTCCACGGGCATAATTAGCATCGTCCGCGAGGGGATTGTATGGCTATTCTGCGCGTAGTCGAGGGCAGGACCGCCTGCGTCGAATACAACCTGGGCAAGTCCACGTCCATAGGCAGGGGCGAGGACAACGAAGTCCGCATCCTCGACGAGACCTCCTCCCGCAAGCATGCCGAAATCCGCATGGAAGGCGGCGGATTTCTGCTCGAGGACAACAAGTCCTCCAACGGCACTTTCCTCAACGACCAGAGGGTCGAGAAGGCCGTCCTGGCCGACGGCGACGAAATCGCCATCGGCGCCGCGAGGTTCGTGTTCCATGCTTCCGGCATGGGGTCGAAAGAGACGGTCATCGTCGGGTCGGATGACTCGGTCAAGGTGAAATCGACAATCGAGGCGTCCGGCTATTCCGCGGCAAGGGATACCTCCGACGCCCTGAGCAGGGAGGTGCTGAGGAAGGCGCTCGAAATACAGGGCATCGCCTCGGAATCCGTCGACCCGGAGGACCTGATGGAGAAGCTCTGCCAGGCCCTTCTCGATCTCATGGACTGCGACCGGGCTGCGGTGCTCGCCGCCTCGAAATCCGGCAGGATTGAGCCCCTGGCAGTGAAAAGCAGGGGGAGGTCCGGGAAGACCGCCTTCATTTTGAGCAGCTCCGTCGTGGGGGATGTCGTTTCCGCGGGCAAGGCGATTCTCATCTCCGACTCGGCCTGCGATCCGCGGTCCCAGCGGAGCGACAGCATGATTTCGCAGAACGTCTCCACCGCGCTGTGCGTTCCGGTCGACGAAGGCGGGAAGGTGGTGGCCCTAATCTACCTCGACAGGACCGGGGAGGCGCCGCCGTTCACGGACGGGGACCTGCGATCCGCCGTGGCCCTGGCCGAGCAGGCCGCGCACGCGATAAGGAGCGCGAGGAAGTACGCGAAGCTCAGCCAGCATGCGAGCAACCTCGAGAAGGTGCTCCGCGGCAATCTCGAAATCGTGGGAACGACGGCGGCGTTCCTCTCCGCCGTCGACACGGCCAGGCGCGTGGCGGAAACCGACTCCACGGTCCTGATTACCGGCGAGACCGGCACTGGAAAGGAGCTCTTCGCGAGGCTGGTTCACGCCGAGAGCCGCCGCCGGGGCAGGCCTTTCGTGCCGGTCAACTGCGCGTCGCTCGTCGGCACCCTCCTGGAAAGCGAACTGTTCGGGCACGAGAAGGGCGCCTTCACCGGCGCCGACCGGCGCAAACCGGGCATGTTCGAGCTCGCGGACTGCGGAACACTCTTCCTGGACGAAATCGGCGAGATGTCCCCAGAAGTCCAGGCCAAGCTCCTCAGGGCCATCCAGGACAAGGCGTTCTTCAGGGTCGGCGGGACCGTGCCGGTCGAGGTGGACATCAGGATTGTGGCCGCCACAAACCGCGACTTGAGGGCCTCAATCGATGACGGGAGGTTCAGGGCGGACCTGTTCTACAGGCTCAGCGTGGTCACGATTGACGTCCCTCCGCTGAGGGACCGGCCGGCCGACATCATCCCCCTGGCGGAGCATTTCCTCCGGAAGTGCTCCGCGAAGACCGGCAGGCAGGTCGACGGCTTCGACGCGGCCGCGGCCGCAATGCTGGAGCATTACCGCTGGCCCGGCAACGTGAGGGAGCTCGAGAACATAATCGAGAGGGCCGTGGTCCTGAGCAGGGGCGGGATTATCGGCCCGGACCTCGTCCCGCTCCAGGCCGGGCCCGCTCCGGCCGCCGGACAGGGCGCGCCTGCCGTGACGACGCTCAAGGAAGCCGAGCGCCGGGCCATCGCGGCCGCACTGAACCACACAGGATGGAAGAAAGGGGAGGCCGCGAAGATACTCGACATATCCTGGCCTACGCTCAACAAGAAAATCCAGGACTACGGCATCTCCAGGGAGGGCGGCCCGCCCGGGGAATGATGATAAAAGGCGTCATATTCGACCTGGACGGCACAATCACGAGGCCGACGCTCGACTTCGTTGCAATCCGCAAGAGCCTCGGGCTATCGCCCGGCGGACCTGTCCTCGAGCAAATCCTCGGACTTCCCCCGCAGGACAGGGACAGGAAATTCAGGATGCTGGAGGAGTTCGAGACCGAGGCGATTGGGAAGTCGGAGCTGAATCCGGGCGCGGCTGAAATACTCGCCTACTTCCGGGCCCGCGGGACGCCGTGCGCCGTGTGCACCAGGAACTCCCGCAAGAGCGCGTCCTCCGTCCTGAAGAAGCTCGGCCTCGGTTTCAGGTGGATTAGGTCCCGCGACGACGGGCCGGTGAAGCCCTCCCCGGAACCGGTGGTCTCCCTGGCCCGGGAGATGGGGCTCGACGTCGGCGGAATCCTGGTCGCCGGGGACTTCGCCTTCGACACGGAGGCGGCTCTCTCGGCCGGCGCGTTCGCCGTTTTCCTGTCGAACGGTTCCCCTCCGAAGGTGCGCACGAGGTATCATTACAGGATAGAGAGAATCGACGGGCTGAGGCGCGTGGTCGAGGAACTGGACTCGTCGGGCGCGAGGCCCGGCGATCGGCCGGTGGTCTCGGAGGAAGCCGGTCGGCCCGGGGTGGAAGGCTGATTCGCGCCGTGCTGCGCGGAACCGGCCGTGCGCGCAGGCGCGGGGACGGCAATCTTGGGAACGGCGATTCGGATTGACTGGAAGGCTGCCGCGGCATTCGCATGCCTGCTCGGCGCCTTGATTTCCGCGCCCGTGCCCTGCCTCGGGGCCGAAGGGGACGGCGGCGGGAAGGCGAAGGAGAGCGGCGCGAAGCCGCAGGACGGCGGCGAATCCCCCGACATGAACTTCGGCTGGTTCGTCTCCGACTGGGGCAGGAAGGTCCTCGCGAACACCGACCTGGCGGCGTCAGGCTCCGTCGGCGGCGTTTGGAGGCTGCCAAAGGGATCCACGCTGGCTTTCTTCAAAATCGATGCGGTCCGCTGGGGCGGCACGGCGGACAAGTCGGTGATTGTGCTCACGCCGGACCCGAACCTCTTCGCAGGCGGGGAGAAGTGCCTGATATTCCTAAAGAGAATCTCCGGGTCAAGGTACGAGCCCGTCGACGTGCTCGGGACCGAGGGCGAGGAGTCCAGGAGCCGGCTCGCGGCCTGCCTGGAAATGATGGACATCGAGAAGCTTCCCACGTACCTCGAGAGGATTGCCCTTTTCAAGGACATGCTGCTCAGGAACATCGGCGTGGAGGACAGGTGGATAAAAGCCAACGCCCTGAGGGAACTGTTCATACTGTCCAAGAACAAGCCCAGGATTTTCACGGCCGCTAACCTGGCCTCTCTCGAGGAGCGCCTTTCCGCCGAACGCAAGGAGGAGGCCGGGAAGTATCTGCTGTCGATTGTGACCCACATCCAGGTCCTCCCGCCCCTCATGTCCGCCGTGACGCCCGCGAAGGAAGGCGATACCGTGGAGGGCGTGGCCAAGCTGGCCGCGCTGCTGAACGAGAAGGGGATATCCGACAGGAGGAGGAGGTTCAGGGAAGAGGCCGTCTTCGACAGGTTCAGGGAGGAGGCCGACTCGGAGGTGCGCGAGCGCATTGTCAGGGTCGTGGGCTACATGCCGTCGCCAAGGCTCTCGAACGGGCTGGTGAGGGCCATGCTCAGCGACGTCTCGCCCGGCGTGAGGGCCGCTTCGGCCGGAGCGCTGGCCAGCTTCGCGGATTCCAGGCCGGCCGTCTTCCTGCTCCAGGCCCTCCGGGACCCCATGCCGGCGGTCGCCCTGTCCGCGGCCCGTTCGCTCGGGATGATTGGCGACAAGAGCGCTGCGGATGGGCTCAGGAAGTTCCTGGAGACGCCCGGGCTGCGCTCGGACGTCAGGGAAGCGGCCGGCGGGGCGCTCAAGGCGCTCGGCGGCTAGCTGCCGCGACGCCGCCGTCCTCCTGCCTTCAGGATTGCAGTTTCGAGAGGTAGTCGGCCATCCTGTCCACGCCCTTGCGCAGGTACTGGAGGCTGTTCGCGTACGAGATCCTGATTTGGCACTCGCCGAATTTCCCGAAGTCGACGCCCGGTGTGACGGCCACGCGGGCCTTCTCGAGCATGTCGAAGGCGAAGGCGTAGCAGTCGCGGGTGAACCTGGACACGTCCAGGAATATGTAGAACGCCCCCCTGGGCCTGTAGCCGACCTCGAGCCCGATGCGCGGGAGCGCGTCCAGCAGGAAGGAGCGCCGCTCCGCGTAGGTCCGCACCATCGCTTCGATTTCGGGGTGGGTTTCGTCCAGCGCCGCGATTCCGGCCCTCTGGGTGAAGTCCGCCGGAGAGATGAA
>JBFZBV010000037.1:0-6453 GCA_041308285.1 Planctomycetota bacterium
CTTTGCGATAAGACGCAAAGTATGGTCTCCGGATGCTAGGCGTCCCCGGATTCAATTCTTCACTTCCCCTTACCCTTCCTCATGCTCTTCCCGCCTACCTTTCCTCTTCCACTTCCCCTCGCTCATCCGAGCTTCTCCGGCGCCTTCTCGTTCCATGCAAGTCGTGTACGTGTACGAAAACGTGGACGGGAACGAATACGCGGCATGAAGGCACGAGTATGAGGGGCAGCAAGTTCTACGGTGAAAGCGACCGACCGCGCATCAAGGGAAACCCAGGTCGCCCGCCGCCCGAAGAATCCGGACTCTTCACCCCTGGCCCGCCGCCATGCGGTTTTTCGGCACTTTGATGATTATAAAAACACCAAAGTGCCGTAAGGGGACGATGGGAAACGTCTCCTGTCCCGGCCGTCGGCGATTCCATCGATTGAGTCCGGCGGCGCGCACCGGCAGGGATGCCGGCCCGGCTACTGGACCGTGAACGTCCACGTCACCCGCTGTTCGAGAAGGCCTTCGGGGTCCCAGAGGACCCACGGCGTCTCGTCGACGACGAGCGCCTCGATTGTGTGCTCGCCGGGCTCCAGCCCCGCCGGGTCGACCGTGAATGTCTCCCTGACCGAGACGGAGGACCATGCCACGGCCGCGGCGACCATCCTCGCGTCGGTCTGGCTCTTGCTTTCAGACGGGTCGAAGTACTGGTTCTTCCTCGGCTGCGGCGCGAAGACCGGGAGCCTCGACACGCGCCTGCCCGTCGCCCTGTCCAGGTGCTCCCTCGACGTGCTCTTCGTCTGGAGCGATCCGTCCAGCCTCCACTCCACGGCGAGGTAGTGGTCGAGCGGCTTCATCGGGTGCACCGAGAAAGACAGCTTCTTCCCCTTCTCGACTTCCACCTTTCCCGGCTCGGGATCGGCCCGGTCCACGGGGCTCACGAACCTGTATATCGCCCTGACCGTCTCCTCGCGGCACGCGGCGCAGAACTGCGGCGCGCCTCCAATCCCGCCCTTCGCCGGAACGGCCGCCCCGCCGAGGTGGCAGGCGTCGTGGCAGTAGTACGTCACGAAGAGGTTCTTCTTGATGTCCGCAGTGGTCGGCATCCTGCCGCCGTTCTGGCGCTTGAGGATTTCGTACTGGTTCCCCCACTTGGCCGGGTCCTTGTCGACCGGGTAGACGATTTCTATCTCTCCGTCGTCGCGGAACCTGAGGAAATCGAACCTCGTGTGCGAATACGCGCACTTGAGCGTAGGCACCACGGAGACCGAAGGCTCGCCCTTCAGAAGCCAGTGGTACCACGGCACGGCGTCGAACGCCGGCAGGGGCCTGTCCTTCGGGTGCACGTCGTCCGGATACGAGGTCCAGTCCACGTACTGGTTGAGCCCGTCCGCGATTCGCCAGCAGACCCTGCCCTGCCGGCCGGACTGCTTGTCCCTCCGCCCTTTCCTGGCCTGGCGGCTGCCCTGAATCATCTCCGTCTTCCAGCCTGCGGTCATCTTGCGCCATTCCCGGACTCCGAGCGAGGCGCACTTCTTCCTTTCCTCGGCCAGTTTCGCGTTGAATTCGGCCATCATGGATTCGAACTTCTTCCTGAGCTCCGGCAGCAGATCGACCTCGTTCCACACCTCCGCGTCCTGAAGCCTGCCCAGGGACAGAAGCCTCGGCACATAGCGGAAGTTGCACGTCCCGACCGCGCCCATGAGGTTCTCGACGTTGGGCCAGCCGTTCCAGCCCTTGACGTAGCAGAGGAACACGTCGCACGAAGGCAGGCTTTTGCGCACGAAATCCCGCGCAAGGTCGAAGTCCATGTTGGCGTCCCCTCCGCCCCAGTTCTTGCTGCCCGCCCTCCCCCCGAAGCACGTCGCAGGCTCCTGGCCCCCCTTCCCGGGGTCCCTGCTCCCCGCGTGGACGATGCTCCAGTTGAAATAGGTCCAGTACGCGTCGAACGGCGGCAGCCTCAGCGCCTCCTCGAAGGAGCAGACCACGATGCGCCTGAGCCGGTCCTGGTCGGCCTGCAGGCTCGAGAGGCCGTCCGCGCTCATGCACAGGTCTATCCGGTTCTCCGCAGGCCCCCCCGTGCAGTACGGGACCTCCGAGAGGAAAGCGTTGCCCGACTCCCTGGCGCGGGCCTCGACAGCCCTCGGGTCGGACGCGTATTTCGCGGCGAACTGCCCCAGGATCGTCCTCGCGACGTCCCACTGCCCCCTCTTCGTCGCATCCATCGCCTGGGCCCACAGCCGGTCCGCGGCGGAAGCCGGCCCGCCTTGCTCAGCCTCCGCAGACCGACAGACCCGGACCTGGACTATACAGGCGCATAGCGCGAGAGCCGCAACCGAACCGTATAGAACGCCCATGCGCAGGGCCGCCCGCCTCGAGACAGAACCGATTCCCATGGGTCCGCCTCCACCATGTCCCCTGGCGCCCGGCAGCAGCCGGGACGCCGCAACAAACGATATGCCACATCAAACCCCGCCCGCGGTCAAGACCATTGCCGTTTTTCCGCCGCATGCCGCAGGCTTTCCCGGCCAGCGCATTTGTATAATATCGCGGTCCGCATCGGCTTTCAGGGTTGACGAGGCTACCATGATCCCCAGGTTCACGGCACTCCTGGCGGCGGCGCTGGCGGCGGCGTCCTTCCAGGCCCCGCTTTCCTGGACCGGATTGGGGAAGTCACTGTTGCGGGCGCCAGGGAGACGGCGAAAAGCCTGTTCCCCTGTAGGAACATGCTGATTGTCGTAATCGGCAGGGCTTCCGAGCTCCGGGATCCGCTGTCGAAGTTCGGGGAAGTCGCGGTGAGGAGCATCCGCGAGGACGGGTACAGGTGATGCGAACGGGCAATCGAAAGGCGCGGAAATCCGGCCCGGCCGGGGAGGATCGAACAGACGATTGGATGCGTCCCGGGCCTTCCGCATCGAGGCGATTGGCCGAAAAGAGAGGCCGATGAGACGCGAATCCGACATGCATCGCCTGCTCATGGCCATCAAGCTCGCGCTAATCAGCTGCGATCAGGCCCTGGAGGCTGCCGGGGCCGTTTCCGAAGGCCTTAGCCCGGGGCTCGTCGACTGCCTCGTCGCAAAGGGATATCTCCGCCCCGAATCGGTCAAGGCGATTGATGCCGCCCTCGCCGCCCTCCCCAGGGGCGGACTGGATGCGGCATGCATCGAGGCCCTCACGGCCGGAGTCGACGCCGGCCTGATTATGCGCCTCGTCGGGCTCGGATTCGCCGCCGACTCCAAGGAGACCATCCCCTGTCTCGGCGGCGCCCCGGCTTCCGCATCCGAAGGACCCGCTTCGGCCGATACCGTCGCCTCGGGCGGAAACCCGCCCGGGCCGGCCTCCAGCCCCGGACGGGAACCCCTGCCTGCGATCCCGGGCGGAAAGTACGAGTTCAGGCGCGAAATCGGCAGGGGCGGACTCGGCCGGGTCGTCGAAGCAACGGACCGGGATCTCGGGCGCGACGTGGCGGTGAAGATGATGCTTCACGGCGCCGTCTCGAAAACGGCCGTCAACCGATTCCTTTTCGAGGCCAAGGCCGCGGGCCGGCTCATGCACCCCAACATAGTGCCGGTCCACGAAATCGGCTTCATCAAATCCGAATCCGGGGAGTCGCCCTACTTCACCATGGGCAGGATTAGGGGCAGGGACCTGAGGGAGATCATCGCCGCCGTCGCGCGCGGGTCATTCGATCCTGATTCGCCTAATCGCGCTTCGTGCAAATCTGATATCCCTGACTCGTATCCGGATAAGGGTGGGGCAACCCCCTCGAGGGAGAATCAGTTCAGTCAGTCTGCGCCGAAGGCGGATTATGATGACCAGAATCGGAGGAACCCCTGCAAGGAGTTCTCCCGCAACAGGCTCCTGCAGATTTTCCAGAACGTGTGCAACGCGATGGCGTACGCCCACGACCACGGCGTGATACACAGGGACCTGAAGCCCGCCAACATCATGGTGGGCGACTACGGCGAGGTGTACGTGGTCGACTGGGGGCTCGCCAAAATAGTAAGGGCGACTGATTCTCCGGCTCTTTCTCTGCGCCCTGATTCTCCTGATTATTCGCATGCCGCACCTGTCGGGCTCAATCAACATGATGCGGGCATGAAATATAAGGGAGATCATGTCAATCAGAAGATAGATCATGTAGATCAGGGTCGAGGAGACCTGCCCGTGCTTACCCTCGAAGGCCAGGTCATGGGCACGCCCGCGTACATGCCTCCCGAGCAGGCGGAAGGGAAAATCGCGGAGATAGACGAGAGGTCCGACATCTATTCGCTGGGCGCGATACTCTACGAAATCCTCACGCTCAAGCTCCCCTACGAGGGCGCCACCATCGCCGAGGTGATATCCAAGGTGGTGTCCGGGGAAATCACTCCGCCGTCCCGGAGAATCAATCCGAATCGGCCCGGAGGATTGGAGGCTCCCGGGGACGAATCCGGCGGCGTTCGCGGCGTCGTACCCGCGGACCTGGACGAAATCGTACTGCGCGCGCTCAGCAAGGAGAAGGGCGGCAGGTTCTCGTCGGCGAGGGAGCTTTCGGACAGGATTCAGCTGTTCCTTGACGGCGATCTGGAGCGCGAGAGGAAGCGGCGCGAGGCCGCTGCGAAAATCGAGGAGGGCCGAAGGCGATTCGCCGAGTACAGGCGCCTCGGGGAGGAGATGGAGCGCGCCGAGGCGGAGCTCGAGGCATTGCGCAAGGAAATCCCGCCCTGGTCCCCGCTTGGAGAGAAGAGGCGGTTCTGGGACGCCCAGGACGCCTGCAGGTCCGCGATGGAGAGGCGCATGGAGGAATTCGTGGGCGCTGAGACCGCCTTCGGGCACGCCATTTCCGCCGACCCCTCGAATCCGGACGCTTGGGCCGGCAGGTGCGAGATGTACTTCGACAGGTACCTCCTCGCCGAAAAGAAGAAGAACATGGAGGAGAAGGCGCTCTACTTCAACTCCATCGAGCGGCACGACAGGGACGGATCCTGGCTTCGCAGGATTGCCGAGCCGGGACGCATCGCGATAAGCACCTTCGCCTTCGACTGCGGCTGCCTCGGGCCGGCCGGCTCCGGCTCCGCATCCGTCCAATTCTCCGCCGTGCCCGACACCCCGTTCCGCGACGGAGAAATCCTCCTGGGCGCGGCGGTCGGGCCCGATGACGAGCCTGTCCCCTGCATCTCGCCCTCCCGTCCCGGATGCTTTCCCGGCCACACCGCGTCATGCGTGCGCAGGGAGGTGCAGGGCGTCCGCGCCGTCGTCCGCCGGTACGTCGAAAAGGACCGGCGCCTCGTCCCCGGGGATGCCATCGTATCCGGAATCACCCCGCTCCATGCCGCCGGCGTGCCCCCCGGATCATATCTGTGCGTCCTCAGCATGGAAGGCTTCGCGGACGTCCGCCTCCCTGTTTTCGTGGGCAGGGGCGGGTCCTGGAGCCAGGAGGTGAACCTCTACAGGCCGTCGGAAATCCCCCCCTCCTCCGTCTACGTGCCCGGAGGCCCCTTCATCTCGGAAGGGGGCCCTGGAAGCTCGCGCGCCAAGGTCGTCAGGCGCACGCGCGACCTCTTCTTCGGCAAGTGCTCCGTGACCTTCGGCGAGTACGCCGGGTTCCTGAACTGCCTGTCCGCCCGGGATCCCGCAGCCGCACGCGCGCACTGCCCCAGGGAAGCCCACAGGGCCTTCCTCGTCGAGGAGGCCGGGACGTGGAGGCTTCCCCGCCCCGGCGAGGACAATCCCCTCGGCATAACGGCACGCATGCCGGTCGTCGGCGTCTCCTGGTTCGACGCGCTCGCGTATTGCGCCTGGATTAGCGGAAAGAGCGGAATCCTGTTCACCCTCGCCCACGAATTCGAATGGGAGAAGGCCGCCAGGGGCGTGGACGGAAGACTCTACTCCTGGGGAGACTCCTACGACGGCTCTTACGCCAATACGTTCTTCTCCCACGAAGGCGGGCCGAGAATCAGGGAGGTCGGCTCGTTCCCCGCCGACGAATCGCCCTACGGCGCGATGGACGTGTGCGGCAACGCCGCGAACTGGTGCTTCAACTCCGCCGACAGCAGGCCCGGCGCGCCTCTCTCGTTCAGGGGCGGGTCGTTCGACATAGGCGGAGAGTTCGCGGTGATAACTTTTCGCAGGGGCGACGAGCCCGGGTTCGTGGACCGGAGCTGCGGGTTCAGGCTCGTGGCGCGCGCGTTTTCGCCCCTGATACAGGCGTGAAGGGCCCGCATTCCGCGATTGCAGGCCGATCAGCTCTGCTTCGCCAGGCAAGTCTGCTAATCGGCTTCGCAGAGTCTCCGAGAGATCGGCCCTCCAAATGCACCTGTCCGCTCCTGGACGGCTAGGCTCCTTCCGAGCCGCTTGTGCATGAGACGAGATTGCTTCACCCCGGAATGCGGCAGAAGGGGTTCGCAACTACATCTGGCGCTCGAACGATGGAGGTTGTTTCTTGGAAGGCATGGTTCGGGGCATCCGGCACGGTTCATGCCGATG
>JBFZBV010000038.1:0-3788 GCA_041308285.1 Planctomycetota bacterium
AGCTCGAGGAAATTCTCATCAAGTCCGACCTCGGACCCCGCTTCACGGCCAGTGTCATCGCGGACATGCAGAAGGACTACCGCGACAGGAACATCGAGGACTCCGCCGCGCTCCTGGCCTACCTCAAGGAGAAGTTCAAGGGCAACCTCAAGGCCAGGGACTCATCCCTGCGCATGGCGGCCGCGCCGCCGACGGTGATTCTGGTGGCCGGCGTGAACGGCGTGGGCAAGACGACGTCCATCGGCAAGCTGGCGTGGCATTTCCGCAAGGAGGGCCGCAAGGTGATGCTGGCCGCGTCCGACACGTACAGGGCCGCGGCCGTGGAGCAGCTCGACCTTTGGTCGAGACGCGCGGGGGCGGAGATAGTGCGCGGGGCGCCGGGAGGGGATCCCGCAGCGGTTGCGTTCGACGCAATCGGCGCCGCCCAGGCCCGGGGAGCGGACGTCCTGCTCGTGGACACCGCAGGCAGGCTCCACACCAAGGAAAACCTCATGAAGGAGCTGGGCAAGATAAAGAGCGTGATATCGAAGAAGCTTCCGGGCGCGCCGCACGAGGTCCTGCTCGTGCTCGACGCGACCACGGGCCAGAACGCGATAGAGCAGGCAAGGACGTTCAAGGGCGTGATCGACGTCACCGGCCTGTTCCTCGCGAAGCTGGACGGCACCGCCAAGGGCGGAGTGGTGCTCGCAATCGTGGACCAGATTGAAATCCCGGTGAAGCTGGTCGGGGTGGGCGAAAAGCAGGAGGACGTGGAGGTTTTCGACCCGGATTCGTTCGTCGAGGGCCTTTTCCAGGAGAAAATCTGAACCTTTTCCCTTCGAAGGCTATTAATCATCCGGTAGGACATGGCTGACCCTTCAGGAAAGACCGACAAGGAGCTCAGGGACCTCTTCCTAAAGGGCGATGCCGCGGGGTTCGAAGGGCTGCTCGGGAGGTACCGCAAACCGGTATACAACCTGCTCCTCAGGATGCTCGGCGACGAGACCAGGGCCGAGGACGTCTTCCAGGACGTGTTCATCGCCGTGCTGAGGGAGATGGGGGATTTCAAGGGCGAAGGGCCCATCCTGAACTGGGTTCTTCAGATTGCAGTGAACCTGTGCAGGAACGAGCTCAGGGCCGCGAAGCAGAAGGCGCCGGTCGACCCTGACGTCCTGCCCGGGAAGGAGGCGGGGCCCGAGGAGAAGGCGGAGACGGCCGAGCTCGCCGCCCTGCTCAGGAAGGGCGTGGCGGAGCTCAGCCCGGACCACAGGGAGGTCTTCATCCTGAGGATGTATCAGGGCCTCAAGTACTCCGAGATAGGCGAGGTGCTGAACATCTCCGAGGGGACGGCGAAGTCCAGGATACACTACGCGGTCACGCAGCTCCGAAGGCTGCTGCGCAGGCACGTGAAGGAATAGGAAGTCATGGCCGGCGAGGAATGCAGGGAAGTCGAGCGTCTCCTGGTCCACCAAGTGATGGACATTGCCGACGAGGCGTCGCGCAAGCTCGTGCTCTCCCATCTCGCGAAATGCGCGGAGTGCATGGCCAGGTTCGACCAGGTCTCGACGGACGTAGAAGCCATGAGGAACTGGCCGGAGGTCGACGCCCCGGACCGGGCCGTCGCTTTCCTCCTCGACGAGGCGCGGCGCATGACGGCGCAGAAGTCCTGCGCGGAGCAGCCGAACCAGCAGAAGGCGCCCGCGGCGCCGCAGGCCGAGGTCGAGTCCCTGCTCGGAGACGGCGCGTCCCTCAAGGTGCTCGAGCAGAGCCTCGAGGACCTCGAGAACCTCATAAAGAAGAGCAAGGCCCCGTCTGCAGGGGGCCCAGCCGCCCCGGGGCCCAGGCTTTCCGGAAGCCTGTCGCAGGACGACCGCGACCTGATTCGCAAGGAGCTCGGCCTCGACGACCTTCTGCGCGAGGACCCGAAGGCTCCGCCTGCGCCCACGGACACCGGCGAGTTCCGCAAGTTCGAGGAGATGGCCAAGGCCGCGGACGCTGCCGCGGCGTCGAAGAGGATGCGCCGGAAGACCGACGACGACTGGAAGAAAATGTGCGGCACGACCATCGTGAACAAGGAAGACGTCCAGGCTGCGATGAAATCCATCCAGAAGGACACCGGGGACACGGGCGAGTGGAAGGAGAAGGCCGCCACCGTGGTGATACCGCCGCAGAACCCCCAGAAGGTCGACGAGTCGGCGTTCCTGGGCACCACCATACTCCCCTCGGCCGGGTCCGTGCCGAAGAACCCGACGAAGCGCTTCACGTCGGAGCTCCTTGCGCAAATCAAGACCGTAGCGCCCGAGGTGAGGGAGAAGAAGCGCAAAATCCGCCGCGTCGCCCGCACGTCGCCCGCCGTCGTCTTCTCCGTGGTCCTCCACGCTGTTCTGCTCATAGCCCTCACCGTGGTCGTCTGGACCAAGGCCATGCCCAAGGAAACCCCATCGTTCAAGGTCCGGAACCTGCAGGATGTCGTAGAGGAGAAGAAGGACGAAATCGTGGAGGAGAAGGAGAAAGACTCGGACAACCCTGATCCGCTGCAGGACGCCAGCGAAAACCCCGAGAGCGCGACGTCGGACAAGGAAGCCATGCCCACGACGAATCCCATGGGAATCGTGAACGAATCCGCCGCGCCCACTCCCGTGCACATCGGCAAGCTCGGAGAATTCCGCCAGGAGGGCGCCGGCGGCGGGGGGGACGGGGGCACGTACGTGGCCGTTGACAGGGCGCTCGAGTGGTTCCGCATCCACCAGGACGACGACGGGAAATGGGCCTGGGTGGACTACACGCAGCACTGCGCGAAGCACGGCGGCGGGGTGTGCAGCCACGGGGTGGGCGAAATCTTCGTCAAGGAGGGCCGCAACTTCACGCCGGGCCTCACGGGCCTCATCCTGCTCTGCTTCCTGGGCTCGGGCTACACGCACACGACGATACCTGAAGGCCGCAAAGTCGGCGACAGGTACCGCGATCTGCACAAGAAGTACCAGGACACCGTGCAGAGGGCCGTGAACTACCTGATTCGCATCCAGCAGACGGACGGGTGCTTCGGGGAGAAGCTCGACCTCGAGATGGAAGGCTACATGTACAACCACGGCATATGCTCGCTCGCCGTGATGGAGGCGTACAACCTCACCGAGGACAGGAAGATACTTGCCGCCGCGAAGAGGGCTCTTTCGTTCATATACAGCGCGCAGAACCGCTCCTCCGGCGGGTGGGACTACTGGTCCTACGCCAATGCCCCGGCAAAGCACAGCAGGACCGACACGTCGGTGTCGTCGTGGCAGGTCATGGCACTGAAGGCCGCCAAGGACGCGAACATCGAGGTCAACAAGGCCAATTGGGACGCGGCGCTCAAGTACTTCAAGAGGATGCACAGGAACAAGGGCGTGTTCAAGTACGCGGCCGGGTCCGATGCGGACGAGAAGCACCTGAAGCGCGTGTCCCCCGCGGTCAACGCGGCGTCGCTCCTCGCGCTCATGTACCTCGGCGAGCCCCTGAGCTCGCCCACGCTCAAGGACGGATGCGCCCAGCTCATGCACGAACTGCCCAGCCAGCACAAGCTCGGAGACAAGCCGGAGCCCGGCGAGGAGTACAACTTCCACACCTCCTACTTCTGGTACTACGGCACGCTCGTCATGTACAACATGGGCGAGGGATACTGGAAGTCCTGGAAGGAGCACCTCACGGAAATGCTGAAGACCACGCAGGAGCAGAAGCCGCCGCTCAAGGGGACCTGGACGCCGGTCGACGAGTTCCTCGGCTCCTACGCGGGCAGGCTGTACGTCACAGCGTTCAACGTCCTCAACCTCGAG
>JBFZBV010000039.1:0-14316 GCA_041308285.1 Planctomycetota bacterium
ACCTTTCATGCGGGAAAGGGCGGGTTCGTCCCTTCCGACGGGATTCCCGAGTGGTCCGGATCGCGGCTGGACACTGCCGGGGTCGCGAGGCTGATTCGGAGGCATATAGCCCCCCGGATGCCTTCGGGCCTGGAACTCGGAATCGAGCTCCATTACGACTACGAGGTTGACGAGCGGAGCGCAGGGGAAGTCGCGTCTGCGCTGGAGTCGGAAGGAATCCCTTTGGCCATGATTACGCCGGGAGCGCACAGGCATTTCGCGTACGGCGGGCTGGCTTCGCTGGACCCGAGCGAGGGGGAGGCTGCCCTGCAGTTCTGCAGGCGGACAATCGACCTTGCATACGGCCCGCTCAGGCCGGCGTGGCACGCCGACCCTGCCCTGGCGCCGACTTTCGTGCTCTGGAACGGCTCCTGGGGCTACGACCTCGCGACGATTGGCACCAGGACCATGCTGGCGGTCCTGGGCGAACGCGTTGCCGCACTGTGCCGGCTCGAGGAGGAGTGCGGCGGCCTGATGTACATCGGGATAGAACCCAAGCCCAACGAGGGCCATCCCGCGATGATACTGCCCACCGTCGCGTCGGCCCTGCTTTTCTGGAGCCGGCTCGACCGCGATTTCGGAATCACCCTCCGGAAGAAAGGCATCAACAAGGAGACCGGCCATTCGCAGATGATGGGGCTGGACCCGGTCTACGACACGGCCGAGGAGCTGGAAAGCGGCGCCGTGGTCCACATGCACCTCAACAGCCAGGGATACGAGAACGGGATAGTCCTTGGCGGGCCCGGCAAGTACGACGTCGACCACGGCGTCAGGATATCCGGTTCGAACATCGCAATCGCCGGCCTTGTGCGCGGGGCAGGATACGGGCGGTGGCTCGGCCACGACATGCAGGTGAGGCCGTACGACAACGCCGAGCAGGGCCTTGACAGGGTGGTGCGCAGCATATTGTCCTGGGAGGCGTGCGACAAGGCCGCCGCCAGGCTGGACAAGGACAGGCTTCTGACCTTCCTCGCGCAGAGGAACACCGCGGACGCGGAGGACCTCATGCGCCACGCGGTCGAGGACGCCGGGCGCATCTTCGACGAGATGTACGAATCCGGCAGGGGAAGGGATTGAGCGCGAGGTGCGGATGAAGAAGAACCACGAACCAGGCGCCGGGCAGCCGGACTATCTGAACCCTGATCTTCCAGCCGCGCCCAGGGCGCAGGACCTGGTCTCGCGCATGACGCTCGCGGAGAAGGTCTCCCAGATGACGATGGACCCGTTCGGCTTCGGTTTGAGCTACACGCGGTTCCGATACAGCGGTCTTTCGATTGGGCCCAATCCTGCGCGGGCCGGGATGGACCTCGAAGTCGAGGTGGACGTGGAGAACGCAGGGGGTGTCGCGGGAGACGAAGTCGTGCAGGTGTACGTATCAGGAGGGGATCGGGCGGCGAACGCACCTGTCAGGAAGCTTGCAGGATTCGCGCGCATGCGCCTGAATCCCGGGGAGAAGAGGAGAGTCGGCATCCGCATAGCGGCCGGGCGATTCAATCGAGTGGATGAAGAAGGCAAAATCGCCGTGTCGCGGGGGACGTTCAAGGTCTCGGTCGGCGGATGCCAGCCCGGGTTCGAAGCCATGCACTGCGGATCGACGGAGGTGCTGGAATCGGCCGTTGAAATCCGGTAGCGGTTCTGCCGCGCTGAGGCGGGGGGATTCCGGCAGCGGGGAATCACGGCCCGGGCCGGCGTACGTGCGGGACCAATCGCCAATCGTCAAGCAGGAGCGGTTTGCGGGAAACAGCGCAATGATTAGTGAAGGCGAATCCGGGGCGTTCAAGCTCTCGTTCGACAAGGGCACGCTGGTCCTCTCCGCGTCAGGAGCGGCGGCGCCCGCGGGTCTGCTTGCTCCGGCGAAATGGCAATGGGACGGTCGAATCGGAGCGTTCAGGTGCGCGGCCATGCACTACGCACAGGAGTCGGCGGAGCTTCGAAGGCGGCTCGGGGAGTCTTTCGCGGACCTCGTCCCGAAACCGTGGAAGGTGAACTGGCCCAGACTCGACATGCCGGATCTCCGGGCTGATCAGAAGGAGGCGCTGGAAGCCTGGTTCGAATCCGGCAGCAGGGGGCAGATAGTCATGCCTACGGGCACGGGCAAGACCGAGGTTGCGCTTGCGGCAATGACCGCGTCGGACGATGCCGTCCTCGTGGTGGCTCCGGTGCGCGACCTGATGTACCAGTGGCACAGGAGGATAATGCTGCGCACCGGCTTTGAAGCAGGCGTGCTGGGCGACTCCATCTATGACGTAAGGCCTGTTACGGTAACTACATACGACAGCGCATACATTCACATGGCCGACATCGGAGCGAGGTTCGGACTCATAGTGTTCGACGAGGAGCATCACCTCCCGGGCAGGTGTCTGCGGGAGGCCGCGATGCTCAGCACAGCGCCGAAAAGGCTCGGTCTCACGGCCACACCGGAGCGGGCCGATGGGCTCCATGAGGACCTCGAGTGGCTTGTCGGCCCGGTGGTCTTCAACATGCCTCTGCCTCGAGCGGCGGGCAGGACAATCGCGGACTACGACGTCGTCCGCATTCCGGTCGCACTGAAGCCTGATGAGCAGGCCAGATATGACGAGGCGGCGGGGGAGATTCGGGACTACATGCGCGAGAAGAACAAAGGCGGCGTGCGCTACACCATGAAAGACCTTTGTGCAGACACCGGGGCCGACCCTGAAGCCCGGAAGGTGCAGAAATATTACCGCATCAAGCAGGACATCGAGGACAGGGCCGAGGAAAAGCTCAGGGTGCTGGAGGACCTGTTCAAGCTCCATGCGCCGGACAGGATTATCGTTTTCGCCGGATCCAACAATATGGCCATGGACGTGTCGAGGCGGTTCCTCGTCCCCGCAATCCTCGACCACTCGCGCAGGAAGGAGCGGACCGCCGTGCTGGACGGCTTCTCGTCGGGGTCATTCCCCGTACTCGTGGCCAACCAGGTCCTTGACGAGGGTGTGGACGTCCCCTCCGCCAAGGTCGCCGTGGTCATCGGCGGCCAGGCGTCCACGAGGCAGGCGAAGCAGCGCCTGGGCCGCATACTGAGGAAGTCGGGCAGGAGCAGGGCGGTCCTGTACGAAGTTGTGTGCGAGGGAACGGGCGAAGTGGAGAAATCGAGGCACAGGCGGCGGAGCGATGCTTACGGCAGAACAATCCATCATCGATTATAGAGACGGGGAGGCTTTCCCTGATCGTCTCAGCCGCAGAAAACACTCAGCGTACGTCCGCTACGCGGAATTGATGATCGCCGAGTACCGCAACGGGAACGGCCGCACGCGCAGGGATCTGCACAGGTCCGTGGAAGCAGTGCTTTCCACGGAGCCGGACTGCCCGGCACGGCGGGTTCACGCATTCTGCAAGCTGCTCGACGACGCGGGCGATTTCGACACGGATTCGCGCGGGGCTGCCGCGGAACTCAGGTTGCGCGTTTTCGCCGGCGCAGCGGCCCTGCATCCGCTCGTAAGGGAGAAGTCGGGGCTGTTCGGGCACCTCGAGTCCGAGGTCAAATCGGGAATTGCCGTCGAACTGGGCCGCCCATGGGAGGAGATAGAGGGGAGCCTGTATTCGGATGCGCCCGCATTCCAGAAGATCAGGCGCTTCCGCTTCGAGGGCGAAGCCGAGGACTTGCTTGCCCGGTACAACGTCGCCCAAGTCCAGGCCTGCCTTTACGGCGCAGAGAACATGGTCATTGCCGCAAGGAGGGACATCAAGCGGATAATCAGGCTTCTCAAGCTTGCGGGTCTGATGTTCGAGATTTGCCGCCAAAAGATTGGCGGGTACAGGGTCAGCATTTCCGGCCCCGCGTCCATGCTCAAGGAAACCAGGAGGTATGGAGTCAGATTCGCCAAGATGATACCAAGTCTTCTGGCTTGCGAGGATTGGGACATGCAGGCGATACTGAAGACTCCTTGGCTGACGCGGGCGGTGTTCAAGCTGCGGAGCGACGAAGGAATCGGCGGCCGCCTGGTTCCGCCAGAGCCCTTCGATTCCGAGGTCGAGGAGAAATTCGCGGAGAAGTTCGGCGAAAAGAGAGACGGATGGTCCCTTTACCGCGAGGACGTGGTGCTCCACGAGGGCCAGATTACGTTCGTGCCGGATTTCGTGTTCCGGCACGACGATGGCACTGAAGTTCTGTTCGAGATTGTCGGGTTTTGGACGCCGGAGTACCTCGAAAAGAAACGAGCGACTCTGAGGCGGTTCAAGAATAGTAACATCGTCCTTGCCGTGCCGGAAGCCACCATGGTCCGGGGCCGCCCTCTCCCGGAGAACGTCGTGGCTTTCAAGACGGCTTTGAAAATCGAACCGGTGCTCGGCGTTCTGGAGATTGTTCACCGGCGGATGGCAGGCGCTTGATTGCCGACGAATCCGGCTTCGACCAAATCGCGATTTTTCCTGCAGCCCGGTTCGGAATAGATTATGCGATTCCTGCTTGCTTTCGGTGGGGAGTCATAAAATGCACTACATACTTTTCTACAAGACCGTCGATGGCTACATCGAGAAACGTGCGCCATATCGCAAGTCACATCTTGAACTTGCGGCGGCAGCCCACGGCCGGGGCGAGCTCGTCATGGCTGGCGCCCTCGCCGATCCCGCGGATTCCGCTGTCCTGGTTTTCAAAGGTGACGGGCCTGGGATTGCCGAGAAATTCGCAAGAAACGATCCATACGTGAAGAACGGCCTTATTACCGAGTGGAAAGTGCGTCCGTGGACAGTAGTCATTGGCGCGTAAGAAGTTAAAACCGCAGTATTCGGGGATTACACCGATTGCCGCGCCAGGTACTGCAGGCGGCCGTCCCCGGTCCGGAACTTGCAATGCAACTCCTTGTATGCCAAGGAGAAATAAAAAACAAGAACGGCAGTGTTGACAATCCGCACGCATTCATTGCATCCTAATGTTCTCCAGGTGCCCTCTAGACCTGAAAATGATCATTCAACTCTGTAGTGGACGGCTGGAATGGACGGGTGCAAGGATTCGCGCTTCAACAATTGGCAGACCGTACGCTACGAATTGCTCAACACGAGAATCTCGGATTTGGGGCTCAGAATCGAGGGCGGCAGGCTTGAACCGCTGGTGCTCCACCTGTACGGGGAGCTTGCAGCCAAGAAGCTGAAATTCCGTCCCGCGGTCTACCTCACTGATACTTGGGGTTGTCCGGATCGCGTTCCTCTTATCGGCATTCCCTTCTTCCTCGCGGACGAAAGACTTATGCGAATCGAGGAAGAACAGACCGGCGATGTGGAGGACGTCCGCAAGACCATGATGTTCCTCCGCCACGAGGCGGCGCATGCATTCAATTACGCGTACAAGCTGTGGGAGTTCCCCGAATGGGACGAGGTCTTCGGATCGTTCGACCTACCATACCGGGAGGTGTTCAAGCCGAGGCCTGCGAGCAGGAACTTCGTCCGCCACCTCTATGTCGAGGAATACGGCAGGAGCTATGCCCAGAAGCATCCGGACGAGGATTTCGCGGAGACGTTCGCCGTCTGGCTGACCCCGAGGTCCGGATGGAGGCGGAAATACCGCTTCTGGCCGGTGATAGAGAAGCTCAACTGCGTTGACCGTTGGATATGCGACGTCAGGAACAAGCCGCCTGCCAGGACCACCGGGCAGATACTCAATCCCGTGGAGAGGATGAACATCCTGCTCGTGGACCATTACGGGGCGAGCGCCGAGCAATACCGAGCCGCCGCCCAGGGTTACTTGGACGACCGGCTGAGGGAGGTGTTCCCGAGGATTTCCCGAGGCCGGACCCTGGCCCTGAACTCCCTTCTGAAGAAGCACCGGCAGCGGCTCGCCGACAGGCTCCGGAGCATGTCGGGCCTGCTCGATCTCGAAGTGACGGCGATTCTGGACAAGCTGGAGGAAAGGTCCCAGGCACTCAAGGTGAAGGTCTTCGAGGAGCAGGTGGAAGCCGGCCTCGTGGACGCCGCGGCCCTGGCTTCAGCGCTCGCGATGGAGTTCGCCTTCACAGGCCGGCTTGCCCGGTAATCGCGCTTTCGCCCAATCCGGGAGCCGGACGCACCATAATCGGCACGTTCACGTCGAACTGCGTGCTTTCGAGCGCGGCATCGAGAATGATTTGGAGCAGTTCGGGGTACGAAATGCCGGTCTGCAGGGCGGACCTCGCCAGGGCGACGCCCTCCTCGAGATCAGGATTGCAGTTCACCTCCAGGACCCTCGGACGACCTTCGGCGTCCAGGCGGATGTCAACGCGGCCGTAACCCCATCCGCCGAGCACCCGGAAAGCGCGGAGCGCGGTCATGCAAATCTCCCTCGCGAGGTCGGGTTCCACGACCGCCGGGCATACCACCCTGGTTCCCTGGTACTCCTCCGAGGTCGAAATGAACTTCGCCGCATAGGACATGATGGGCGGAATCCCATCCGCGAGGGCCTCGTAGTTGACCTCGGCGAGGGGCAGAACCCTCATTCTCCGCCCGCCGAGGATTCCGACGTTGAACTCCCTGCCCGGGAGGAACGTCTGCACGAGGACCGGCTGCCTGTAGAATCCTAGGATGAAGCGGACCTTGTCGCGGAGCGCGCGTTTCGACCTCACGACGGAATCGCGTTCGAGCCCGATTCCGGAGTGCTCCTGGCTCGGCTGGACTATGAGCGGGAAATGCCAGTTGTGCCGGTCGACGTCCCCAATCCGCTCGAGGAGCTCGGTCTCCTGCGGCATCGGTATGCCGGATCCGTGGAGGAGGTTCGCAGCCATGAACTTGTACCTGTAGAGCCCTAGCGACAGCGGGGGCGACCCGGTTATCGGGTAACCCATCATGCAGACGGTGGCTGCCAGACGCATCTCGTAGAGAGCTCCGTGGATGACGTCCTCGTACTGGTTGAAGACGACGTCGGGATTGAGGCGCCGTAGCCTGCGCTGGAACTGGAACAGGTCGCGCTTGAGGGGGAGCACGGTGACGCGGTGCCCGAGCTGTCTCAGCGTGCGCGCTATGCGCCGCATGAGCTTCCTCAGATCGCTCGTGCTGCCCTCGTCCTCGGGCCGCTCGGGGATCGACCCTTCATCGGCGTTGTAGACCAGCGCAACCTTGAGACGTTTCTTGGGCCTTCCCATGCTTCGTCCGCGAACAAGCCCGGGGACGCGCGCGCAGATGGGCCTGCCACCCCGCGGCGGACCGGCCGGACACGACGGCCAATCTGCAACATGGGAAAGCGCAAGTCAACACAAGAAATCCTCCGATGCGAATCCAAAGCCGGTATGCCTTGTCCGCGCTATCCGCCGCGCCGTATATTCAATGCCGGTGACGTCCGGGTTTGACTGCAGCGCGGGGATTCCGCTGAGGGCCTCGACCTTCCACGGAATCCCCGCCAGGGGCATGCACCAGCACCTCGGCGCGAGGCTGTGCGTGTTCCCGTCGACTGCCCCGAGATGTCAGGGCAGTTGATACCGGGCGCGAACGGCGATACTATTGTCTCCCATGAAAAACCTGAGGAACTTCAGCATCATCGCCCACGTCGACCACGGCAAATCCACTCTCGCGGACAGGCTCATACAGCGGACCCACGCGATAGAGGAGCGCGACTTCCAGGATCAGGTCCTCGACACGATGGACCTCGAGAGGGAGAGGGGCATAACAATCAAGAGCCAGACGATCGTCCTGCCGTACAAGGCGGTCGACGGATCCGACTACACGTTCAACCTGATAGACACGCCAGGGCACGTGGACTTCACGTACGAGGTCTCCAGGGCGCTTGCGGCCTGCGAGGGCGTCCTCCTGCTCGTGGACGCCACTCAGGGGGTGCAGGCCCAGACGATAGCGAACTACTACCTCGCGCTCGAGAACAGCCTGGAAGTCATACCGGTCATCAACAAAATCGACCTCAAGGCGGCCGACGTCGAGATGACCAGGGAGCAGATTGACAAGGAGCTGGGCCTGGACCCGTACTCCGCGATACTCGCGTCGGGGCGGACCGGCGAAGGCGTTCCCGAGATACTGGAGGCCATAGTGAGCAGGATCCCTCAGCCGAGGGGCAGGGAGGAAGACCCGCTGAGGGCGCTGATATTCGACTCGCAGTACGACTCGTACCGCGGGGCCGTCATTACATGCCGCCTCTTCGACGGCAGGATCAGGCCCGGCGACGAAATCAAGTTCTTCTCGAAGGAGACGGTCTTCAAGGTCGAGGAGGTCGGAATACACAGGCTCAGGAGGGACAAGCGCCCCGAACTCTGCGCCGGGGAGGTCGGCTACATCGTCGCCGGGGTGAGACGCGTGTCCGACACGAAGATTGGCGACACCATCACCAGTGCGCTGAATCCCGCGACCGTCCCCCTGCCGGGATACAAGGAGGTCCAGCCCGTCGTGTTCTCGTCGCTGTATCCGTCCGAGGCTGACGACTACCAGCAGCTCGCGGACGCAATCGAGAAGCTCAGGCTGAACGACCCGGCCCTCACGTACCAGAAGGACTCCTCCATCTCCCTCGGGTTCGGCTTCCGATGCGGGTTCCTCGGGCTGCTGCACCTCGACATCATCCAGGAGCGGCTCGAGCGCGAGTACAACCTGTCGCTCATACTGACCGCGCCCTCGGTGAAGTACGTCATCAACCTGACCAACGGCAAGAGAATCGAGGTCGACAACCCGATTCTCTACCCGGACCCCGCGACCATCGAATCCACCGAGGAGCCCTACATCAGGGCGCAGATTATCCTGCCCGAGAAATACCTGGGGAACATCCACCCGCTGTGCAAGGACCACCGCGGGGAGAACCCGAAGATGAACTACCTGAGCCCGAAGCGGGTCGAGCTGAGCTACGAGCTGCCGCTCGCCGAGGTGCTGTACGACTTCTACGACAAGCTCAAGTCCGTCACGCAGGGATACGCGTCCTTCGATTACGACCTTCTGGACTACAGGAAGACCGACCTCGTGAAGCTCGACATCCTGGTCAATTCCGAGCGGGTCGACGCGCTTTCCATGCTCGTGCACAGGTCCAGGGCGGAATACCGCGCGAGGAGGGTGTGCGAGAAGCTGAGTGAGACCATCCCCAAACAGCTGTTCAAGATACCCATACAGGGCGCAATCGGGGGCCGCATCATCGCGCGCGAGACCATTTCGCCGCTACGCAAGGACGTGACGGCCAAGTGCTACGGCGGCGACATCACCAGGAAGCGCAAGCTCCTCGACAAGCAGAAGGAAGGCAAGAAGCGCATGAAGATGGTCGGATCCGTCGAGATTCCCCAGGAAGCCTTCCTGTCGGTTCTGAAGACCACGGATGAATAGCGCCGGCCTTTACGTCCACTTCCCGTTCTGCGTCCGTAAGTGCCGCTACTGCGCCTTCTACTCCGTCCCGGATCGCAGGCTGGCCGGCCGCTACCTCCGGTGCCTGATTCGCGAGATAGGGCAGAGGGCTGATCCGGGCCTCGCATGCGGAACCGTCTACTTCGGCGGAGGGACGCCGTCGCTCCTCGGCCCGGACGGCGCGGCTGAAATCCTGGGCGCGCTCCGAGAAGCGTTCGCAATCGGCCCCGGCGCCGAAGTCACCGTCGAGGCCAACCCCGGCGCCGTGAACATCGGTGATCTCGGCCGGATCAGGGCCGCTGGGGTGAACAGAATCGTCTTCGGGGCGCAGTCGTTCTCGGACGAGGACCTCGGGTTCCTCGGAAGGATTCACTCCGCGTCGGACGCCGTGAGGTGCTGCGCCGAGGCCAGGGATGCGGGATTCGGGAACGTCGGGCTCGACCTCATCTACGGGCTTCCGGGGCGCTCGCAGGACCACTGGAGGGAGCAGATGCGCAGCGCGGCCGGCCTCGGCCCGGACCATATCTCGTGCTACTCGCTGACGATCGAGAAGGGGACGCCGCTCTGGCGCGACGCCGCCGCTGGGCTCGTGCGGATGCCGGACGAGGAGGAGGCGAGGGCCATGTTCCTCCTGACCCTGGACCGCATGCGCAGTCTCGGCTACGGCTTCTACGAGATTTCCAATTTCGCCCGCTCGCCGGAATCGAGGTGCAGGCACAACCTCGGATACTGGTCGGAAATGCCGTATCTCGGGTTCGGCCCGTCAGCCCATTCCTTCGACGGGCGGAGGAGATCGTGGAACGACCCGGATCTGGAGGGCTACGTCGGACGAATCGAGTCCGGGCGGCCGCCTGCCGGCGGCGGGGAGGACCTGACGAAGGCGCAGATTGCCTCCGAGATGCTGATGCTGGGCCTCAGGACTTCGGAAGGCGCGGACCTGGGCGGAATCGAGCGCGACCTGTGCCCGGGGTTCATCGAGAGGACGCGCGGGAAGGCCGGGGAGCTCGTCTCGGGCGGGCTCGCGGTCATGGAGGGCGGCAGGCTGAGGCTCACGCCCGGGGGACTGGCCGTGGCCGACGCGATCGCGGCCGCCCTGGCCCCGTGACCGGGGCGCGTCGGAGGCCGCCGGGCGCGCCCGCGCCCGCCCGGAGCCTAGCATTCGCGTCCCGCGGCGGCCGCAGCGCTGGGTTCGCCGGGATCGACGGCCTGAATCTCGACCAGCTTGCGGTAGATTCCGTCGCGCCGGACGAGCTCGTCGTGGCTGCCCATCTCCGCGATTTCGCCCCTGTGGAGCACGGCAATCCTCTCCATGTTCCTTATGGTGGAGAGGCGGTGGGCGATGACGATCGTGCTCCTGCCTTCCATCATCCTCGAGATTGCCTTCTGTATCTTCTCCTCCGTCTCCGTGTCTATGTTGGCCGTCGCCTCGTCGAGGACCAGCACGAGGGGGTCGAAAGCGACGGCTCTCGCGAACGCGAGGAGCTGCCTCTCGCCGGACGACAGGGTGGATCCGCGCTCCTGGACCTCTTCCACGTACTTCCTCGGGTACCGCTCGATGAAGGTCGAAGCCATCACGCGCTCCGCGGCGGCGCAGACCTCCTCGTCGGTGATGCTCCGGCTCTTGAGCCTTATGTTCTGCATGAAGTCGCCGGAGAAGATGAACACGTCCTGCATCACTATGCCGAGGAGCGACCTCAGGTACGACTGGTCCATGTCGCGGATGTCGACCCCGTCGATGAGTATGCGTCCGCGCTTCACGTCGTAGAACCTGCCGAGCAGGCTGATGACGGAGGTCTTGCCGGCCCCCGTGGCGCCGACCAGGGCCAGGTTGCCCCCCGGCTCGACTACGAAGGAGACGTCCTTCAGCACCCAGTTCTCGCCCTCGTATGCGAACCAGACGTGGTCGAACTCTATCCTCCCCCTCGGGGACCCGATTCTCCTGGGCGAAGGGGGGTCCATGATTTCCTCGGGCTCGTCGATTATCTGGAAGATGCGCTCCGAGGACGCCATCGCCGCCTGGAGCGTGCTGTACTTTTCCGATATGTCGCGTATCGGGTGGAAGAACATCTGGACGTAGGCGATGAACGCCACCAAAGCCCCGAGCGTCAGCGTGTTGGACAGCGTCATCACGCCTCCGTACCAGACCACGAGCGCGATGGCAATCGAGCTCATGACTTCTATGAGCGGACCGAACACGGAGAAGACGAGAAGCTCGTTGAGCCTCGCCTGGTAGTGCTCCTCGTTCAGGCCCGAGAAGCGCCGCTCGTTCTCCGCCTCCCTCAGGAAGAGCTTGGTGACCTGGATGCCGGATATGCTCTCCTGGAGCCAGGCGTTGATTTTCGCGATTTTCGCGCGCACCATCCTGTACGCCCGGCGCGCGAGCACCCGGAAGAAGACGCTCGCTGCGACGACGAACGGAAGCATCGAAAGAGCGACAAGCGCCAGGCGCCAGTCCTCGACTACGAGGACCACCACGATGCCGAGGAGGAGGATCACGTCGTTGAGAATGTTCACGAGTACGTTCGCGAACATGTCGTTGAGCACTTCCACGTCGTTGGTCGCCCTGGTGACCAGCTTGCCGACCGGGTGGCGGTCGAAGAATGAGAGCGACATCTTCTGGAGGTGGCCGAAGACCCGGGTCCTGAGGTCGAACATTATGCCCTGCCCGACGTACTGCATCGCGATGGTGCGGCCGTAGTCGAACAGGAACCGGAGGGCCAGCACCGCGACAATCACGGCGGTTATCAGGAGCAGGCCTTCCCGGCCCGGAGCCCTGACGGCGCTTTTCCCGGCTTCGTCGAGCGAGTCGACCTGTTCGGAAGGCACCGCCGTCGCTTGCCCGGCCCTAATCGACCCGGGCGGGGGGGACGAGGCGAGGGCCTCGAGCACCGCCCTGTCCGCGCCGTCGCGCTCGGCGGGCGAGAACCTGACGTAGGTCACGGCGGAGACCACCCCTGCGGCGGCTATCCGCCTGAACAGGGCCGGGTCGACGCTCTTCAGCGCCGCGAGGCGCGCGAGGTCCTTCAGAGGCCCGGCAGGCTCTGGCGCCTCGCCGGCCATCGCGGCCGTCGTCTCCTCCCGGAGGCCCCCGAGCCCCTCCCCGGACCAGTCGAGGACCACATACTCCCGCTGTATGTGCCTGTCGATGGCCGTTTTCGTGAGCATGGGTATCGAGAGATCGAGGAGGGTGAGGACGAGAATCATGGCCAGGGAGAGGGCGATGAGCCCTGCGAAGGGTTTCCCGTGGCCCAGGAGCCTGCGCATGAGCCCGCGGTCCAGGCTTCGCGCGAGGACCTCGTCGTCAATGTGATCCGGTTTCCCCCTCATATTCCTGCTCGAATTCATCCGCCGCGGGACGCCTGTCCTTCCTGGCCGGGTCGATGCCGAGTTTGCGCTGCACCTGCTGGCGGCGGTACATCCTGGCGTATCTCCCGCCGGCGGCCGCGAGCTGTGCGTGGTTGCCGCATTCAGTTATCCTGCCGCCCTCGAACACGGCGATTTTGTCGGCGTTCTCCACCGCGGATATCCTGTGGGATATGACCAGGCTGGTCCTCTTGCTCGCGCTGCGGGACAGGGCGCCGAGGATGGCCGCCTCCGTCTCCGTGTCCACGGCGGAGAGGGCGTCGTCGAGCACGATGACGCTCGCGCGCATCACCATGGCGCGGGCAATCGCGACCCGCTGCTTCTCGCCGCCCGACAGCGTGACTCCGCGCTCGCCGACCACGGTCCCGTAGCCTTCGGGGAATTCCCTGATGGCGTCGTGTATGCTCGCCGCGCGGGCAGCGTCCTCAATCTCCTCCATGGTCGCGTCGGGCCTGCCGAATCTTATGTTCTCCTCTATTGTCCCCGAGAAGAGGAACGGCTCCTGGGGAACGCAAGCGATGCTCCGCCGGAGAACCGAGGCCGGGATGAGCCGGACGTCGATGCCGTCGATGAAGACCGTGCCGGGCGGCGGGTCGTAGAGGCGGAGGAGGAGGTTTATCAGCGTGGTCTTCCCCGATCCAATCCCGCCCACGATTCCGGCCGTCTGGCCGGGCTCCACCTTGAAGTCCACGCCCTCCAGGACCCTCGTGCCGTCGTATGCGAAGTCGAGGCGCCTGAACTCGACGGACCCGCGTATCCCGGGAACAGCTGCGTGGCCGGGCGAATCGACGACCGCCGGCGGGGTGTCGAGAATCTCGCCGATTCTTCCCATCGAGACCATGCCCCTCTGGATGATGTTCACCACCCAGCCCACCGCCATCATCGGCCACGTAAGCATGCCCAGATAGGTCGTGAACGCGACGAAGGACCCCACGGATATCCTGCCGCGGATTACCGCGTCCCCGCCGAAGTACAGGACGACGGCGAGGCCGAGGCCTCCGAAGAGCATGATCATCGGGAAGAACAGACCCCAGAGGCGCGCAAGCGCGAGGTTGCGGTCCAAGTACTTCCTGCTGGCCTTGGAGAAGTCCTCCTTCTCGGCTTCCTCCTGGACGAACGCCTTTATGACTCTCATGCCCGACAGGTTCTCGCGCACCTTCTCCGTGAGCTCCGAGAAGGTCTCCTGCACGGCCTTGAATCTGCTGCGAAGCGCCTTGTCGAGCGCGAGCACGAGCGCTGCGATGAGGACCATGGGGACCAGCGCGACAAGCGTGAGGCGGCCGTCCAGGGACAGCATGAACCCGACGGAGGAGGCGCCCATGATTACTATGTCCGCGCAGATGACCAGGCCTATCCCCGCAGTCCTCTGGACCTGCGAGATGTCGTTAGTCGACCTCGCCATGAGATCGCCGGTCTTGGACACGTCGTAGAAGGACATCGACAACGTATGCAGGTGCGAGTAGAGGTCGTTCCGGAGGCTCCGCTCGACCTTGAAGGACGTCCTGAGAAGGGTCTGCCTCCACATGAAACGGAAGCACCCGATTGTGACGGCGAGCGCGACTATGGCCGCCCCGAGGCCCGCCAGGCCGGGGGGGTCGATTGTCCTCTGGGTCAGCCCGTCGATGGCGCGCCTGATGACCAGCGGCGTTATCATCTGGAGGCCGTCCG
>JBFZBV010000040.1:0-5807 GCA_041308285.1 Planctomycetota bacterium
GACCCGCGGTCGTGAGGACTTCGTACGAGGGGGAGAGACTCGCGAACACGCTCCGGAACCGCTTTCTCCTCAACAGGCTGACCGACGGCTACATAGCGTCCTCGCTCACGGCCTTCGACGCCGACCTGGCGGCTTTCAACCTCCAGGGCGCAGTGGCCAGGAAAATCCCTCCCGCGGTCGACTGCGAGGAGTTCAACCCCTCCCTCCGCGGCCGCAGCCTGAGGCCGGAATTCGGCATCTCGGAGGACGACGTGTGCGCCGGCATCGTCGCAAGGATACAGCGCCACAGGAGGTTCGATGTGCTGCTCGCGGCGGCGGCCAGGCTCGCCCGGGAGATGCCGGGCCTGAAACTCGTCGTCGTGGGCCGGGGTACGAACGAGGAGGAAGTCCTCGCCGAACCGGCCCGGAAGCTCGGCCTCGAATCCGCGCTCGTGACCACCGGCTACAGGTACGAGGACTACCCGCGCGCCCTGGCGATGTTCGACTTCAAGGTCTTCCTCGTCCCCGGGTCCGACGGCACCTGCAGGGCCGTGCGCCAGGCCCTCGCCGAGGGCATACCCGTCATCGCGGCGGACCGGGGCATGCTGTCCGAAATCGTAGACCACGGCAGGACCGGGTTCGTCATCGAGGACACCGAGGAGAACCTCTACGCGAAGATGAAGACCCTCGCCTGCGATCGTGATCTCAGGGCCGCCATGGGCCGCGCGGCAAGGGAGAGGGCCGAGAGGCTCTTTTCCCTGAGGGATTACGAAACCCAGGTGCGCAGGGTATACGAGGAGGTGCTGGCCCGGGCCGCCGGGAAGCCCGGCCAGGCCAGGCATTAGTCACTTCGCTCCAATCGGATATGATTCGCCGGGAATTGAAGCTGTTTACGGCGAATCATCGTTGGTTGCCGGGGTTTTACCCATGGGCGATTCGAATCTGCTTTTCGGCACCGCCGGGTGGTCGTACCCGGACTGGAAGGGCTGCTTCTACCCCGCGAGGAAGCCGAAGGGGTTCGACGAGCTCCGGTACCTCTCGGAATACTTCGACTGCGTCGAGGTCAACGCGACCTTCTACCGCTACCCCGATGCGAAGATGACCGCAGCATGGGCGGCGCGCGTGGAGTCCAATCCGCGATTCCTGTTCACGTTCAAGCTCCACCAGGACCTTACGCACGGCAAGTGCGACCCGGACGATGCGCAGAAAGCCGCCGCCGTCAGGGCCGGAATCGCCCCTGCCGCAGACGCAGGCAGGCTCGGCGCGCTCCTCGCGCAGTTCCCGTGGAGCTTCAGGAACGAGCCGGAAAACAGGGCCAGGCTCGCGAGTCTCTCGGGCTATTTCGAGGGCCTGCCGGTCGTGGCGGAGCTTCGGAACTCTTCCTGGGACACTCCCGCGGCCATGAAGTTCCTCGCTGATCACGGCTTGGGGTTCTGCAACATCGACCAGCCTGCTTCCAAGGGGTCGATAGGCCCCACGGGGCACGCGTCGGAATCCATGGCGTACTTCCGCTTCCACGGGCGGAACGCATCGGCATGGTTCGACCGGAATGCGGGCAGGGACGAGAAATACGACTACCTCTACTCCCGCGGGGAGCTGCTCGAATGGGTCGATCCGATACGCAGGGCCGCATCCGCGGCCAATCGCACCTTCGTCATCGGCAACAACCATTTCAAGGGCCAGGCGCCGGCAAACATACTCGAGCTCAAATCGTTGATTACGGGGGAGAAGGTGCCGGTCCCGGCCCCCCTCAGGGAGGCCTATCCGCAGTTGCGCGAAGTCGCCGGAACGGAATGACGGAGTCGGAAATGCCATCCTCGGGCGCAGGTTGGGGCAGGGCCGCGAAGGTCGCCGGCCTCGTCTGCCTGGCCGCCGCAGCAGTCGCATCCACGGTCGCGTTCTTCAACTCGCTGAGGGGCGGCGACGAAGCCATGGACCTGCAGCAGCATGCCGGGACGGAGCCTTCGCCGTGGGTCGCGCCCCGGTGGGCGGAACCCGTGCCCGCCGTGCCTCAGCCCCCGCGGGACCCGATTGCCCCCAATCCCGGCCGGGAGAATCCTCCTCCGGGCCCTGCGGGATACCAGCGGGTGGCGGGGGTCGTCCTGGACGGGAGCGGGTCGGCCGTGGCCGGGGCGACCGTCATTCTCGCACCGCCGAGCAGGCTCGACACGCCCGTAGCGCTCGGGGAGATGGGGTACATATCCTCCATCCTCGACTCCGTCGAACGGGGCGGGGAGAGCTCTTGGCCGAGCGCGGTGAGCTCCGCCGACGGGAGGTTCGAGATGGCGAAGGTCCTTCCAGGCCGGCATTTCGTGCTGGCGTCGAAGAAGGGCTTCCTCCGCAGGGTCGAGTCGCTAGACGTCCCGGCCTCCGGAGACCTGGAAATCAGGCTCGAGCGCGGGCTCCGGGTCTCGGGCTCGCTCGTCGACACCGAAGGCACGGGCGTGTCCGGAATAGAAGTGGCCGGATTCCAGAGGACCAGGACAGGGGAAATCGAGTTCACGGCTTCTTCGAGGGCGGTGACCGGCGAGACCGGAGGATGGGTTCTCGAGGGTTTCGAGGCGGGGACCGTCTCGGTCATGCCCGTGCTGCCGCAGGGGGCGGACCTGGTGGGAATCGACTTCAAGCTGAGAGAGGCTTCGGCGGGGGACGCGGGCATCGTATTCAGGGTTCTCAGGCTCGCGACCGTGGAGTTCACGGCTCTCCTCAAGACCGACGGGACGCCGCTCGGCATCCCGCAGATGATTGCGGAAATCGAGAGCGGCCCCGCGGACCTGCCCTACTCCGGCCTGCGCGTCACGCCTGTGGACATCTCCAAGGGCAGGTTCGCCCTCAAGACCCCCCCGGGCCGCTTTTCGGTCAGGTTCCACAGCCCCGGCCTCGGGTCCGCCCTGGCGCACTACGCCGCCCAGGCGGGGTGCAGGACCGAGCTTCCGGCCCCCCTGCTTTTCGGTGGGGGCTGCTCGCTTTCCGGACGCGTGGCCGCATCCGGGAAGGCCGCGGCTAAGGCGTTCGTGTTCCTGGAAAGGACCGGCCCCGGCGACACCGTCACGGCCGGGACCTCCACGGCGGCGGACGGCGCCTTCGCCTTCTACAATCTCCCGGAGGGGGCGTACAGGGTCGTGGTCCTCAAGAAGGGGTTCAAGGCCCTGCACGCGCGCGAGGACGTAGCGGGCGGTACGGCCGCGGAGTACTCGCTGGAGGAAGGCGAGGGCAGGAGCGGCGTCAAGCCTGAGGAGTACGCCTACGATCGCAGGAAAAAGCTCAGGGTCCACGTCGAAGTGCAGGAGTCGACGCTGGAGGACTTCGCGCGGTGGCTCGGCGAGATATCGCTGGTCCGTTTCGCCGCGGCCGGCGACCTGGCGGCCTCGATGAGGGAAGAGGGCAGGACAATCACGCTGACCATGATGGACGCCCTTCTGGAGCACGTCATACTGATAGTCACCCGGATGCAGTCCATCGAGTTCGACGAGCCGACCGCCACTTTCCGGTCCGCCGGGAGATGATTGGCCGGCAAGCCGGTTTTCAAGGCGAGTGAAATGGCCGAGCAGCCGCAATCCTGGCTTCCTGCCCTGAAGGAGGGCATGACGGCCGCCTCCCGGTCCGAGGCGGTGAAGATATGGCCCGGGAGCGCCGAAGGCATGCCTCCCTACTTCGACTACCGAATCGAGCACGTGCTGCAGGTCGAGCGCCTGGCGCTATGGCTCATGGGATTCGAGGGGGGGGACCTCGACGTCGTCCTGGCCTCAGTCTGGGTCCACGACAGGTTCAAGCCCCAGGTCGAGGGCAGGGACCACGCGGCGGCCGCCGCGGAGTGGTTCCGCGCCAACGGCTCCGCCATGGGGTTCCCCGCCGGCAAAATCCTGCGCGTCTGCCACGCGGTCGAGAACCACGCCGGATTCGTTCCTCCGCTCGACCTTGTCGGGCCCGACAAGGTCGAAGCCAGAATCCTGTTCGACGCCGACAAGCTCGACAAGTTCGGCCTTCACGCGGTGATATACGGCGTTCTGGCCCACGCGGCCTATCCCGCCGTGCCGCTGACGCTCGAGTCCGTGGCGAATCCGGCCCGCAGCCTCCCGTGCGCCAAGGAGATTCGGGAGAGGTTCTTCTTCCAGCGGTCGGCGGACCTGGCCGCGAGGAACATACAGAGGCAGACCGATTTCTACAGGGCGCTCAAGGATGAGCTGGGTCTGCCTTGACGCGTGCGGCCGCGGACCGGGGGGCACGGACCCCGGCGGGATTATGGAATGCGTTCGAAGATCTTCTCGAGGACGGCCCTGCCCACCGTCAGCCGGCCCTCGACGTCCTTCAGTTCGAGCTTGCCGAGGGCCTTCATGAAATCCGGCATGGACATCTTCTTCTTCTTCGCGTCCTCCCAGATGGTCTCGGGCATCGCAGGGTAGTCGGGCACGTTGGAACGGTAGTCGACAATCAGGTCCCTGCCCTCAATCCAGCACTGGGAGAACCTCGACACGTCGAACGACGCGGCGCCCTGCTCGTCCGTTTCCACCTCGAAGACCTCCTTGGACTCGGACACCCTAATCTGAATCTTCTGGCCCTTCCAGGGCACCCAGAGGGGTTCCGGGGCGAGGATGGTGTCGATGGAGGTCTTCTCGGTCTGGTCCGCCCTTTCCTTGGGCCTGCCGTCGTCCCAGATCTTGTAGCGCCTCGTCACGGACTTCCGCCACATGTAGTCCACCTGGCACCGTTCGACCCTGAACGAGATTGCAGGGACGCCCCGGTCCGGTTCGCCTTCCACGGCGACGCGGAGCTTCTTCATCTGGTAGTTCTTCTTTTCGCCGTCCTTGTTCGGCTGGTATTCCGTGACCGGCTTGATTTCGAACGACGCGCAGGAGCAGATTAGGAGGCAGAGCGCCGCCGCGGCGGCCGATGCGGCGCCGACCGGCGTCCGGCGCGCACGGCCATCGCGGCCCTTCCCGCTTTCCATACCGCGCATGTCAGGGTTTCGCTGCTGCAATCCTGAATCCGAAAAACGCGGCGCCCTTCGACGCGGGCTGCCTCACCCTGTTGAAGATTCGCAGATACTCGGAGGGGAACTTGAAGCTCCCTCCGCGAAGGACCTTCTCGGCCGAATCGGAATCGGAGACGGGGTCCGGGGCCCCGTGCCCGGATTTGTAGAACTTCGGGTCGTAGGAGTCCAGGCACCACTCCCAGACGTTGCCGGCCATGTCGAGGACTCCGTAGGGCGACGCTCCCGCGGGCTTGCCGCCCACCGGGGCCGTCGAGGAGCCGCCGAACACGGCGTGCTTCGCCGACGGCTGCTCGCTTCCCCACGGGTACGCCGACGCCTGGCCGCCCCTGGCGGCCTTCTCCCACTGCGCCTCGGTCGGGAGGTCGCAGCCGGCCCATCTGGCGTACTGCCTGGCCCCGTACCAGGTGACGAACACGACCGGGTGCTTCTCGCGCCCGGGGACCGCCTGCCAGCCGTCCTTCGCCTTCCTGAGGCCCGAATCCCCTTCCAGGAGCATGCGCCTTCCGGCCTCGTCCTCGGTCCTGCCGAGAGCGTTCAGGAAGGCCGCGAACTGCTCCGATGTTATTTCGTGCTTTGAGATGAGGAACGCCGAGACTTCCACGTCGTGGGCCGGCCTGTTGTCCTCGTCGCCCTCGTCCGATCCCATCTTGAACGCGCCTGCGGCTATCTCCACCATCACGGACCCGTCCCGGAGGTTCACGCATTCGGGCGCGCCCTTGTCGTTTTGCTCCCGGGGCTCGAATCCCGAGTCCTTCCTCTCCGCGGTCTTGAGGAGCGCGGCGATTTCCGGGTCGTCGCCCCACTTGTCCGAGAACTCCCGGAGCTTCTGCGCCGC
>JBFZBV010000041.1:0-3669 GCA_041308285.1 Planctomycetota bacterium
GATGTCGGTCCCGGGCCTAATCCTGCCGTAGTAGTCCGCCTTGGCCGCGCTGCGGGAAATCCTCGGGTCTATGACGATGAGCTTCGCGCCGCGCCCGCCCTCTGACACGGGCTTCCTCGCCTCTTCAATCCACTTGAAGCTCATCGGGTGGTTTTCGGCCGCGTTGGACCCGATTATCATCACCACGTCCGCGTTCTTGATATCCACCCAGTGGTTCGTCATCGCGCCTCTTCCGAACGACTCTGCCAGAGCCGCTACAGTGGCGCTGTGTCATATTCGGGCCTGGTGTTCCAGGTACACGATGCCGAGCGATCGCGCCATCTTCGAGAGGAGGTAGCACTCCTCGTTGTCGAGGGCCGCGCCTCCCATGCAGAAGAGGTTCTCGCAGCGGTTGACGACGTTGGACCCGCCGTCCTGCGCCACGAACGCCGCGTCCCTCGTCGTCTTCAACGCGGCCGCAATCTCGGATATCGCCTGCTGCCACGTGATTTCCGTCCATGCCGTCCCGCCCGCCGCGCGTTTCATGGGCTGCGCAAGCCTCCGGCCGCTGTTGCCGTCGGGCTCGTCCGCGAGGTTGAACTCGGGCTGGTTGGCAATCTGGTACATCGACGCGCCCTTGCTGCAGAGCGCCCCCCGGTTGACCGGGTGGTCGGGATCACCCTCGATGTTGACCACCTTGGGAGACCCGTTCACCGTGCTGGTGGTCACGATTGCGCCGCAGCCGCATCCGCAGAACGGGCAGATTGTAGTCGTCTCGTGCCCGGCCTTGAGCTCGGTCCTGAAAGCCTGGTGCTCGGTCGTCTTCGGGACCGGCCTGTCGCGGTCCGAACAGCCGAAAGCGGCGGCGAACGCCCCGGCTGCGGACAGTTTGATGAATGACCTTCTAGTTACTTTCATCCTTCCTTCTCCCAAAGAAAGAACTCTACGTCTATCGGGAATCACTTGTGGCAAGTCTTGCACGTCGGGCCCGGGTCAGGGTGCCTGCCGGTGTGGCATTCCATGGTGCAGTTCCCCGCGTGAGTCAGGTCCTTGGGATACGCGGGGGCTATGGCCATGTGGCCGGCTGCGGCCCCGGCAGCGGACATCTTGTGGCACACCCCGCAGGATATGCCGGTCATGCTAGTATGGCACTGGTTGCAGTGCCTGTACGGCGCAGGCCCCCAGGATGCGGTGTGGCTCCGGGGCCTGGTGTCGGCATGGCAGTGGATGCAGAAATCCTGCCTGTGGCAGGTCGTGCAGCGCTCGCGGTTGATTTCGGCTTCTATCCCGTGCCCGCGCGTGCGGAAGAACTCCGTGTGGCTGCGCGGCTTCTCGACAAGATGGCAGCGCACGCAGAGATCCTCCTCGTGGCAGGCCTTGCAGTAGTAGGCGGATTCCTTGCTGATTCCGAACTTGATTTCCTCCCCGTGCGTGACCCGCCACATCTGCTTGTGGCTGCCGGGCTTCACGTCCCGCCTCCACTCGCTGTGGCAGAAGGAGCAGGCCGTCATGTCCGCCCCGGTCTTCCCCTTCGGGGCTTCGGCTTTGTCAGCCTTGCCCTCGTCCCCGTCCTTCGCTTCCTTGGCGGCAGGTTTGGCATCGGCGGGCGCGGCCTTCGCCGGGGATCCCTTCTCGTGGCAGGCCATGCAGGATTTCATCCTGGAGACCATCGCCTTGGACAGCGTCGTGGAAGCCCCCACGTCCCCGTGGCACGAGGCGCAAGCCGTCTTCTTCTTGCCCGCCTTGAGATCCTCGATTCCCGCGTGCGTGTTGTGGGAGAACAGCAGCTCGCCGCCCTTGTGCATCATCTGCCACATGGGCCTGCCGGTCTTCTCCCTGTTGGCGAGCTTCTCCAGGGCCACGGCGATTTTCGACCCCTTCTCGGGCTCCTCGTGGCAGCCGGTGCATATGGATATTTCGGGCATGCTCGCGCGGTCCTTGGCGACCGCTCCGGCGTGGCAATCCGTGCACTCCATGTCGTTCTCCACGACGTGGGCCTTGTGGGAGAAGACGGTCTCGCGCACGACCTCCTTCTCCTTGAGCGACTCGAGGAACGTGCATGAGAAGAGGACGAGCAGGGCGGCCGAGAGGCCTGCGCACGTCAGCATCGTGTACCGGTTCTTATTCATCGTCCTTCCCTTCCGAGCTAAAAGGAATAGGTGGCGCTCAGCATGAACCTGTCGTATTCGCGTTCGAGGTCGCCGCCCACGGTTTCGAACGAGTAGTTGAGCCCGATTTTCAGGTTCTTCACCGGCCTGAAATCTATGAACAGGCTGAACACCCTCACGTTTTCGAGCTCCTCGACCGTGTCGGTCGATCCGAGGTAGACCATCTCCCACCTGTTGTAATGGGTCCCGATGCCGAACTTGAGCTGTTCGTTGAACTTGTAGGTCAGATCCAATCCGAGCGTCAGAATCTTGTCCTCGTCTTCCGGCGTCATGGACTGGATGTATTCGACCGTGAAGGATATGTCGAGGTGCGAATCGAGGAAGTTGTAGGCAGACCCTGTGGCGTAGAGCCTGTCGAAGTCGTGGTTGAACCTGCTTTCGTACCGCTCCTTCTTGAGCATCCTGCCCTGGTACCCGAGCTCGAGACCGAAGTCGTCGCCGAACCCCTTGTACAGGTCCAGCTTGAACTCGTTGTACGGGTTGTAGCGGCCCATCACCTCCACGAACGGGCTCATGTCGATGGAGATGTCGTCCTCGAGCTTCACAGGGAGCGCATGGTACATGAGTCTGAGTCTGATGTCGTTCTCGGGCTCCCTCAGCGTTCCGCGAATCTTGAAGTCCCTGAAGTTCCCGTCGAGCACCGTCGCCCTGGCCTCCAGGTCCACCGTGCGGTTGAACAGCTTCTGGTTCAGGGTGAACGAGAAGAAGTTGTCCTCGATTCCGGCCTCGTTCTGGTCTTCGCTTATATAAATGTATTCTATGGTGAGTTTCGTGCTGTCTCCGGGCACGTCCTCGGTCAGGTGGAAGGGGAGAAGCTCGATGTAGAAGCCGGCCGTGAAGTTGTCGAGCATGTGGTGCTTCCAGAAATAGACCGGAAGCCCTGCGAAAACGGTCACCTTCAGCGCCTTGTCCGGCTCGTAGGAGGCCGCGAAACCGTCGATGTGCAGCGATTCCCCCTTCTCGATGCCGAACCTGCCGAGCTTCATGCCGAGGCCTTCGATGAGGAAATCCTCGCTCTCGAAGTAGCCGTAATGGAGCTGGCCGTGGGCCTTGCTGTCGTATGTGTCGTAGATGTCCGCGAACTCGAACACCTCGGCCCGGTGCTTGGAGTCCTGCCTTCCGATGAGGTCGAAGTTGTATCCCCCGGCCATGTGGAAGTGGACCTTGTCCTGATAGAGGTTCTTCACGGAAAGGCTCAGCCTGAGATCCAGGTCCTGGTCCGACTCGTCGACCTTGTCGCCCGTCTCCGAATCCCTGTAGTCCGTGACCCGTATCTTGTACTTCGCGGATATGGTGCCCGATATCTTGGGACTGAACCCTTCGCCGGAAGCCCCGGCCTCTTCCTTCGGCTCGGGCTTGGGTTCCGTCTTCGGAGCCGGCGCAGGCTTGGATTCGCCCTTAGGATCGGGTTTCGGTTCGGGCTTGGGGTCAGGCTTCGCGGCCGGCTTCGGCTCGGCTTTCGGCTGCACCTTCGGATCGACCGGGGCCGGTTTCGCATCATCCCCGGGCGCTGGAGCCCCGG
>JBFZBV010000042.1:0-19875 GCA_041308285.1 Planctomycetota bacterium
GCCCCGCCAGGCTGCTCGGAATCCAGGAGCGGGGACTGCGCGCAATCGACGACGTCCGGGTCATACCGCAGCTCCACAGGATGGCGGGCGTCCCATGAGCCGGACATCCCGGGTCCGGCGGGCTAGGGTCCCGGCATGTCCGGGCGGCGGCCATGCAGAGCGAGACGATTGAAATCCGCGGCGCTGCGGAGCACAACCTGAGGTCGGTGAACCTCGAAATCCCGAAGAGGAAGCTCGTGGTCTTCACGGGCGTGTCCGGGTCCGGGAAGACATCCCTCGCCTTCGACACTCTCTTCGCCGAGGGCAACCGCCGCTACGTCGAATCCCTTTCCACCTACGCGAGGCAGTTCCTCGGCCAGATGCACAAGCCCAGGTTCGAGACCATACGCGGCCTCGCCCCCGCGATATCGGTCCAGCAGAAGGCCCTGACGCAGAACCCCAGGTCCACGGTCGGGACCATCACGGAGATCTACGACTTCCTGCGGCTCCTTTTCGCGAGGGTCGGCACCCAGCACTGCCCGGGATGCGGCGCCGAGCTCACGTGCAGGAGCGCGCAGGAGATGGTTGCCGACGTGATGAAGCTGCCTCCCGGCACCAGGTTCATCCTGCTCGCGCCCTTCGCCGAGGCCTGCCGCGGGCCGCTCGCCGAGGCTGTCAGGGCCGCCCGCAGGAAGGGTTTCGTCCGCGGGAGAATCGGCGGCACCCTGAGGAGCCTCGACGAGGAGGTCCCGGACGACGGCGCCGAATCCCGTACGTTCGAGGTCGTGGTCGACAGGCTCGTCATGAAGGAGGACGTGTTCGACAGGGTCAGCGACTCCGTCGAGCTCGCGGCCAAGATTGGCGACGGAGCCGTGGTCGTGTCGCCGGAAGGGCTCTCGGAGATGTCCTTCTCCGAGAAGCTGGCCTGCAGGCGCTGCGGGGTGAGCCTCCCGCCCGCGACGCCGCTCTCGTTCTCCTTCAACTCCCCGCATGGGATGTGCCCCCGCTGCCAGGGCCTGGGCAGCGTCCTGGAGGTGGACCCGGGGAAAATCGTGCCCGACGCGTCGGCCACCGTGGCCCAGGGCGCGGTCCGCCTCTTCAAGACCCAGGACAAGAACGCGCCCAAGAAGTACTTCCAGAAGGAGCTCGAGACCTTCTGCCAGTCCCGGTCAATCCCCCTGGACATGCCCTTCGGCGCGCTTTCCGAGGAGCAGAGGCGGCTCATCCTGTTCGGCGACCCCGCCGCCGGGCCGGGCGGGTTCGAGGGCGCGGCCGGGCTCGTGCGCCGCAGGCTCGGCCAGACCAAGTCCACGGAAATGCAGGGGTACTACAGGCGTTTCTTCGCGGAGAGCGCCTGCCCTTCCTGCAGGGGGGCGAGGCTGTGCGGGTCCAGCCTCGCGGTGGCGGTGCAGGGCGAGTCGATAACGGACGTCACGGCCATGACGATTTCGGAATCCGCGGTCTTCTTCGAAGGGCTGGAATTCGAGGGGGGCAAATCGGCGGTGGCCGCGGAAATCGTCCGCGAAATCAGGTCGAGGCTCAGGTTCCTGGCAGACGTGGGGGTCGGATATCTCACGCTCGACAGGCAGGGGGGATCCCTCTCGGGCGGCGAGAGCCAGAGGATACACCTCGCGAGCCAGCTCGGCAGCGATCTGACGGGAGTGATGTACATACTCGACGAGCCGAGCATCGGCCTCCACGTGTGCGACACGGACAGGCTCGTCGGGACGCTCCGGGCCCTGAGGGACGCCGGGAACACGGTCATCGTCGTCGAGCACGACCCGGGCATCATAAGGCAGTCCGACCACATCGTGGACTTCGGGCCGGGCGCGGGGGTCAACGGGGGCATGGTGATGTATTCCGGGCCGGTGGCGGGCATCGGGTCCTGCGAGGCCAGCCTCACGGGGGCGTACCTGTCGGGCAGGAAGTCGATACCGGTGCCGCAGAGGCGCAGCCCGGGAGGGAAGTCGATTCGAGTCATCGGCGCGAGCCAGAACAACCTGAAGGACATCGACGTGGATTTCCCGCTCGGCCTGCTCATCTGCGTCTCGGGAGTGTCGGGGGCCGGGAAGAGCTCGCTGGTCAACCAGGTTCTCTATCCCGCGCTCGTAAACGGCATGCGCAGGCGCAACAGGTTCAGGGAGGGGAGCTGCAGGCGCATCGCAGGACTGGGCAGCGTGTCGCGGGTGGTGTCGGTGGACCAGAAACCCATCGGGAGGACGCCGAGGTCCAATCCCGTGATATACACGGGCGCGTTCAACGCCGTCCGGGACCTCTTCGCGTCCCTCAGGGAGGCAAAGGCGTACGGATACGACAAGAGCAGGTTCAGCTTCAACGTGAAGGGGGGGAGATGCGAGGCGTGCCAGGGGGACGGCATACGGAGAATCGAGATGCACTTCCTCCCGGACGTTTTCGTGCCCTGCGACGTCTGCGGGGGCGGCAGGTACAACCAGGCCACCCTCAAGGTGAGGTACAAGGGGTTCTCCATCGCGGACGTGCTCGACCTCACGGTGCGGGAGGCGCTCGACCTCTTCGCCAACCACCCCCAGATAGTGAAGCCGCTCGAAGCGCTTTCCGAGGTCGGGCTCGACTACGTACGGCTGGGCCAGAGCTCGACGACCCTCTCGGGCGGAGAGGCGCAGAGGGTGAAGCTGGCCAGGGAGCTGTCGAAAGCCGGGACCGGGGACACGGTCTACATGCTGGACGAGCCGACGACCGGGCTGCACTACGACGACATACGGAAACTGCTGGACGTGCTGGGCAGGCTGGTGGACGCGGGCAACACGGTCATCGTCGTGGAGCACAACCTGGAAGTCCTCAAGTGCGCGGACCACATCATCGACCTCGGGCCCTGCGGCGGCCGCGACGGAGGAAGGGTCGTTGCGGAAGGAACGCCCGAGAAGGTCGCGCGGACCCCGGAATCGACGACCGGGAAGTACCTTGCGGCCGTGCTCGCATCGGCATCGAAGGAGTGAACGCCCCGGCGCCTGCGCCGCCCCAGGCGGTCACCTGGGGCCTTCCGCAGGGCTCTTCGGCGGGTTGACCTCAATCGTCAGGTCCCTGCCGTTTCCGCTCACGGATATCGTGCACGCGTCCAGGTTCTTGGTGAACTTGAGGGTCCATCCGGCTGCCGAGGACTCGGGACGGCCGTCAGGCCTCCACAGGGCGATGGGCATGTGCACTTCGAAGAAGGCGACCAGGTCCTGGGCCGGATAAGGGCTTTCGAGCGCCAGTGCACCGGTCCGGAACCCGCCGATTTTCTTCATCCAGGAGATCCTGCCCTCGGCGATCCGGCAATTGGGCGGCAGCACGATGTCCTCGTCCACCTCGGATTCGGAGCGAATCTCGACGAACGGCGGGGGTGCGGGCGGGACGGCGGAGCAGGAGAATGCCGGCGTCAGGAAAGCCGCAGCCAAAGCCGCTCTGGCGAACCATGCGCGCATGTGGCCGGCCATATCAATCCTCCGAATCGCGATTCGGGTTAATCATAACCCGGGCGAGCCGGAACTAAAAAAAAGCAGGGCTCGTCCGGGTTATACCATGCGCTACGCGCGTGAAAAGCGGAATTTTTTTTTTGATTTTTCTATGGACAAACCATTCGGAACGTAATATATGGTCTATTGACGTTGTTACCTATATGTTGTATTTCATTGCATGACACTTCTCTAAATATGGAGGACTCAGATGAGCGTCGCTTTGCTGAACTCCTTCTGCAGAAGGTTCGATTTGATCTTCGTGGAGATGGGTCGCACAAAGGGCGAGGACGTCTATTGGTTCATTGACTTCAAGAACAGCAAGCGTTACTATACCAAAGACGAAATGTGCAACAAGATGGGTCTTTGACAGCGTCAGCATCTTAGCCGCAGCATCTTTGATGGAAAAAAAAGCCAATATCTGCATCTCATGCACGAGGAAATGCTCGCTGAGATCCGATCGCATCATGTATTGCGATTCGTTCAAAGCGCAGGACGGCGTACGAGCCATCCGTAGAAGGACGACCGGCAGGCCGCATCTCGATCAGTTCAACCTGCCGGATTCGGGCGACTCGGCCCTGAGCCGCTAGAGCACTGCTCCTGCCTGGGACTTCCGTTTCGCGCCGTGCTGCTTCCCTATCCCCCTGCCGCCGCCCTCTCGAGCGCGGCCTTCGATCCCGCTCCGAACGCAACCAGCAGCACTTTCCGCGGGTGCTCGTTGACATCGAGGAACTCGAGGACGGCCCTGACCGCGACACGGGCCGCCGAATCCTTGGGATAACCGTATACGCCCGTGCTGATTGCGGGGAACGCCACGGAATCAAGTTTCTTGTCCCTGGCGATTTCGAGCGATCGGACGTAGCACGACTTCAGAAGGCCTTCCTCTCCGGCGTCCCCCCCGTTCCAGACCGGCCCTACGGCGTGGATGACGTATGCCGCCGGCAGGCGGTATCCGCATGTGAGCTTCGCGTCGCCTGTCCGGCATCCCCCAAGGGTGCGGCACTCGGCGAGCAGATCGGGTCCGGCCGCCATGTGGATGGCTCCGTCGACTCCGCCGCCGCCCAGAAGCGACTCGTTGGCTGCGTTCACGATGGCGTCCACCGCAAGCCTGGTGATATCGCCCTCCAGGATTTCAAGCCTTCCGGCGGACGCATCTCCCTTTCGAGCTCCGGCTCGCACGGCAATCTCCACTCGGCACGGGGGCGGCTCGCGGCCTCTGCTCGGTCAGAGCGTAATCCTCTGCCGGACCTGGACCTGCAGCCCGGCCCCCCGGCGTTTAGCTGTGGCATGGAGACGAAAAAGGAGCGCCCGAGCTGAGCGCTCCTTTTTATTCCGCTGCTGTGAAAGTCCGCGTGCTAGCTCTTCGGCAGATCGTCGTACGCGGCGTCCAGGCCCATGAATGCGATGGGGATGGTCACGAGGCCGCCGACTCCGCAGAGCAGGTTGCCGACGTATCCGACGATGTCGAGGATGAGGAACCTGATGAAGTGATCCATCCAGCCGCCGGCCGCCTTGGTTCTTGCCATCGAGGCCTTGATTGCGGAAACGGCGTCCTTCTCTTCGCCCCTCGCCAGCATCGGGAAGGCGTAGATGAACAGAGGTCCGAAGTACAGCCCGGGGAGGACGCAGATGTAGAACGGGATAATGAAGATGATTGCCGCGATAATCGCCTGCACGGGGATGTTCTTGAGGGCCCACAGGCCGTCGGCGATTTCGAGCTTCTCGCCCTTCCTGGCCTTTTGCGCGCAGTAGAAGAAGCTCACGATACCGACGCCAAGTATCATGCACGTAAGGCTCGCCACGAAGAAGACGATGATGTTGTTCAAGAGGTCTTTCTTCATCGTCTCCCATCCTAACTTGGCATAATCAACGCCGCTTTTCATCTATCCCTCCCTTACACAAAAAAATCAGAATTCCGTAAACAGGAGAATCCTGCTCTGTCCCATGCTCCCAATGACCACGGCCCCCACGATGAACATGATGTAAACAATCCATCCTATCATCCCGATGGACGCCAGGACGGTTCCTATGACCCCCAGTACGTACCCGGTCCTCGCCTGGCTCTCCTCGGCTCCCACAGCCCCCAGAGCCCGGTACATCCTGAGCTCCGACTGGCCGAGCGACCACGCCAGCGTCGAGCAAATCGCGAACGGCAGGACCGCCCCCCCGCAGCAGGATGGAATCCCGCCGATAAGCCCGACAAGTCCCAGGACCATGGATGCGGTCCCGCGCCTTCCCGCCACTTTCGGCAGGCGGTTCCGAAGCCGCCTCGCCGTGATTCCGTCTCTGAATCCCATTGAGGGGCCAGCCTTGCCAATTGCGCCGAGGTGGGGACGTTTATATCAATCCTCCACCCGGGGCGTCAAATCAAATCCCGCCTGGTCGCCACGATTTTGTAGATCCAGGCCGCCACCGCCGCCGCTCCTATCGCGACGCCCCAGTACTTCCAGGCCCGCCGCTCGAGCCACGAGAAGAACCCGAATCCCGCGATGAGCGACCAGCCGCACGCGAGCCATGCGGCCGCTCCCGCGGCGAACAGCGCCGCGGCGAAGGGCTGGGCTGCGAATCCCGCCGCGATCGACCCCCTGGCCATGTGCGCGAACGCGGTGGTCATGCCGCAGGACAGGCACGGAATGCCCGTCGCGGCGTAGAAACCGCAGGGGGGAAGGCCGAGCTGGGTGTGGCTCCCGACTCCGGAGGGAGACGGTTCGATTGAGCGGCTTGCGCAGAAGGCGGCTGCGAAGAGCAGCATGTACAGCGCTGCCGCGGATCTTTCGGCCCTTCCGGACCGGCGCGGCGCAGGACCCGCGCCGGTCCGCGGGATTGTCCCGCATCCTGGAGGCGCCGGGCGGCCGGATGCGTCCGAGTTCGTCTCTCCCTCATTCAATCCCCGCACCCCCGCGCATCTTCTCGGCGGTGTCGAACTGGTCCCTGACGGAGGCCCTCGTCAATACAATCAGGATGAAGACGGGCAGCGTGTTGAGGCACGTGAAGTTGAGGGCGATTGAGAGCGCCCTCATGGCGGGGCCCTGGAACATGGACGCCAGGGGGTTGCCCTGCATCGCGGCCTGGGCCTTGTCCTGCATGAAGAGGATGCTGGCGGCGTTGCTGACGACGAATATCACGAGGCTCGCGATTGCGTAGCCGACCGACACCTTGCGGCCCCACCGGCGGAGCTTGAGCATCCCTATTCCGCCCGCGAGCGCGAAGGCGTACATCGCGAGGTTGACGCCGAGGCCGGCGACGGCGAAAGCCATGAAGGCCGCGTCGTCGTAGATCTCGAGGCCGGGCTGCCCCTGCATCCCCGGCATGTTCTTCATCAAAGGAACCATGAAGATTCCCCCGACGCCGCAGCAGTTCATGAGCAGCATGAGGCTCGAGAAGACAATCGTCACGATGGCCAGGGCGGTCAGTCCTCCCGAAGGCTTCCCCGGGATCACGGCCTGAGGCGCCTGCCCGGCTTCGAAGCCCGCCGGTTCCTGGAAATACCTCTTCGGAGGTTCCGGCCGGTCGGGGAATCCGGCCTGGGGATCCTGCGGGTCCTGCGGGTTTTCGGTCATTTGACGGGCTCGAAAAAAACCTGCTGCCGTGCGCGGCATCCTCCGTCCGGTATCGGCCCCGGCGCAGATTGGGAGTCAATTCTACGCGCCGGCAGGCCGGGCTTCAACCTCGAACCGCGCCCGGCGTGCGATGAACAGTCTTGAAATCCGAATGATGTCCGGCTATGTTCTGGATTCCATCCGAATCCGGCAGGTTCGTCCCCTGGCCGGAGCTCGAAGAGCCGGCGCGTTTTGAAAGGCGATTTCATGGGACAGGACAAAACCGCGTCCTTCGAGGAAATCCTGGAATTCGCAGTCCGCAAGGAGCAGGAAGCGGCGGACCTCTACAAGGACTTCGCCCGCAGGGCGCGCAGACCCGGAGCCGGCGCGATGTTCCTGGATCTCTCGAAGCAGGAGATGGGGCACAAGGCTAAGCTCCAGAAAATCGCCCGCGGCCGGGTCCAGGGGGGGGCCTCGGGGAAGGTCACGGATCTGAGGATATCCGACCATCTCGCGGAGCCTGAAATCAGCGGCGAATCCTCCTACCAGGACATCCTAATCCTGGCCATCAAGAGGGAGGAGGCGTCCGTCAGGCTTTACACGGACATGGGAAATGCGGCGCCGGACGAGGCATCCAGGGATCTCCTCGCGGCTCTCGCCGCGGAGGAGAAGAAGCACAAGCTGAGCCTCGAATCCGAGTACGATACCAGCGTTCTCAAGGACAACTAGGTCGTTTTCTCCGGCCCGGCCGGCTGCGGGGGTGCTCTGATGAAGCGGGCGCTCATCTCGGACGTGCATTCGAATCTGGAGGCCCTCACGGCCGTATTCGAGGACATCGGCAGGAACGGCGTCGACGACGTGTATTTCCTGGGCGATTTGGTCGGCTACGGCCCGGATCCGGAGGGGTGCACCGACCTCGTCATGGACCGCTGCTCAGCATCAACCCAGGGCAACCATGATTTCGCCCTAATCAACGGCCCGTACGGGTTCAACTACATCGCCGCGGAGGCCATACATTGCCAGCGGGACACCATGCTCCCCAAATGCCTCATCATGTGCCCGCGGAAGAAGAGCCGCTGGAACTTCCTGGACAAGCTCCCGAAGGACAGGACAGAGGGGGGCGTCCTCTATGTCCACGGATCACCGCTCGATCCGATAGCGGACTACGTCTTCTGCAAGAACCTGATGCCCATGTGGGACGAGCAGAAGCTCGGGGAGATCTTCGAGAACTTCGGGGAGCTCATGTTCTGCGGGCACACGCACCACCCTTGCGCAATCTTCGAGGACTTCGAGTGCAGCATTCCCGGCGACGTCGGCCACAGGATTAAGCTGGACCCGTCGAGGAAGACCATCGTCAACATCGGGTCGGTCGGCCAGCCGAGGGATCTGGACAACCGGGCATGCTACGTGATATGGGACATGGATTCGGGCGGGATTGAATGGCGCAGGATTCCGTACGATTACGCGAAGACCGCCAAGAAGATAGAAGGGATAGGGTGCATCGACAACAGATGCGGCGAGAGGCTCAAGTACGGCAAGTGAAAAGGCAATGGATATGGTTGTATATTTCTACATATATGCTTGGTCAACCGGCGCGTTACATGGAAGTAACAATGTCACTGGCAGGTGACGCCACGGAGCCGTGTCAAATGGAGCACGTTTTCAATTCCGCAGAAGCTCCAGAGTCAGCAAGGGGGCCCTGTTTTTTATCGAGTGTGCAACTTCAAGGGGCGCAAGAAATAGCAAAGGCCTGCATAGCGGATTCTGCGAACTTGTGCACTTCTCGACTTTCCTCAGAATCTCGCCTTGCAACGGTACGTTCTTTGCGATGATAATAGCCGCACAATGAATTCTCACATTGAAAGGATGTGAAATGAGAAAGGTACTCGTACTGATGGGTCTGGTGACGTTGATAATGGGCTTGTGGGTCACGAACGTCACCTTCGCGCATGGCGGCACTCATCCGCCTCCGGCGCCGCCTCCTCCGACCCCGACTCCTGTTCCTGTCCCGGTACCTACGCCGACGCCGACTCCGGGCCCGACCCCGACCCCGGGGCCTTCGCCCGCTCCGACGCCGACGCCGCCTCCGTCCCCGAGTCCGTCTCCGACTCCGTCTCCGACACCGTCCCCGACTCCGACACCGACACCGACTCCGACCCCGACTCCGACCCCGACTCCGACCCCGACTCCGACTCCGACTCCGACTCCGGGCCCGAGTCCGACACCGGTTCCGACTCCGACCCCGACCCCGACTCCGACTCCGACCCCGACACCGACTCCGACACCGACTCCTAACCCGACTCCCAATCCGACACCGGTTCCAGGCCCGACGCCCGGCCCGACACCCGGACCGAACCCGACGCCCGGACCGCAGATTACTCCCACTGGGGGCGGACCTGCGTCCAACCCCGGCGCCGGCGTGCCAACAGCCGGACCGGACAACCAGGTCATGGAAGAGATGATGATGAAGTGGCAGGAATGGTGGACCCGCAACGAATACCGCTTCATCAGGGTCGAGAAGAAGGCAATCACCAAGTCCGGATCCGAGGTCGTGATGGACGACCTGAGCCCCGAGATGAAGGAGCTCGTCACGTTCCTCCTGAAGCAGATGAAGCACGACTACTGGGACGTCAGGGCCGCTTCGGCTCTGGCTCTCGGCAAGATTGGCCTCAAGAACGAAGAGATTCGCACTGCGCTCGAAGAGGCGATCAAGGACAAGGACAAGAACGTCCAGGAATCCTCAATCCTTGCCCTGGGCATGCTCCAGGCCACGAAGTCCTCGTTCCTGCTCAGCAAGATGCTGCAGGACAAGACGGTCGAACACAGCCTCAGGGCGTACTCGGCCATGGCGCTCGGCCTCATGAAGGACCCCGCCAACCTCTCGCTGCTGCTGCAGATTGCCAAGGATGAGCGCAAGGACGAAGTCAGGGCCGCCGCAGTCACGGCTCTCGGCCTCATCGGGGACGAAAGGGCCGTCAGGCCTCTGCTCGACATCTTCTGCGGCCAGGACGAGGAGCGCATCCGCGCGCTCGCAGTCACCTCGCTCGGCAAGCTCGGCGTGACGGAGTTCAAGCAGAACCCGAAAGCCAAGCAGTCAATCAACCTCGTGAGGCAGTTCGAGAAGTTCCTGCAGAGCAAGGAAACGAAGGTCTACATCCGCCAGTCGCTCGCCATGATTCTCGGCAGGTTCGGCGACGACAAGACGATTGACGTCCTCATCAACGTCGTGACAAGCGACAGGGACAAGGCCGTCAGGTCCTTCGCGCTCCTCTCGCTCGCCCAAATCAAGAAGGACGACAGCAGGAAGACCTCGGTCCGCGAGTTCCTCCGCAGGATTCTCAAGACCGAGAAGAACGTCATCGTGAAGTCCTACGCGGCCCTCGCGGTCGGCCTCTCGGATGACGTCGAAGCCGCCAAGATTCTCCGCGAAATCTTCGACAGCGGGGAAGACTCCGACATCCGCGCCGCGGCCGCAGTCGGCCTCGGCCTCCTGAAGGACAAGGAATCGATGCCCGCCCTCGGAACCGAAATAGAGAAACCCAGGGGCGGCGGAGACGTCCGCAGGTTCGCCTGCATATCCCTCGGCCTCATCGGCGACCTCAACGCCAGCAACTACCTCAAGGCCGTGCTCGAGAAGGTGAAGGAGCCCTACCTCAGGTGGTCTGCGGCCATCGGCCTCGCCAGGCTCGGAGACAAGTCCTGCATCGATCTGCTCGTGCAGAACCTCTCCGACGGCAGCAGAGTCGTCAAGGAAGCCGCTGTAAGGGCTATCGGGTACTTCCGCGACGAGACCCAGATTAAGACGCTCATGGATCACTTCAACAAGGAATCCAACAAGGAAATCCAGGCTATGTACATCGTGTCGCTGGGGTACATCGGGGACTCCGCCGAGGAGATTCCCGTGCTGCGCCAGGTCTCCCAGGACTTCAACTGGCTGGCCTCCCTGCAGTTCGCCTCAATCGACTTCATCGTGAGGGTCTTCTAGGAGGCGCCCCGCCGGGTAATTCCGGCAAGCAGACGACCGGGGCCGGCCTTGAGCCGGCCCCGGTTTTTTTATGCCCTCATTCCCGCAGGCGGAAACCGCTCCGCCCTCTCATGCCCGCCGGGCGCAGGCCGCTCTTCCGGCGGGCCGGCCGATCAGGCTGGAGGCCGGGAGGTTTTCGCGGCCGCGGCCCGGCCATAGGCTATAATATCCCGCTTGACCAGTGCTCGAACGAATGCGCAACGCCCCGGTGTACGATGAGTGTCAACGGACGAGGACAGGCTGAATTCGGCGCCCTGAACCCCTGGAAGCCCGCGCCGACCTGGAAATGGGACAGGAACACCACGCACAACTCCCGGTATCTCTTCCCCATACTCATGTTCGTGCGCTTCGTGCCCATGAAGGTGAACCGCTTCCTCGCCGCCTGCATGGGAGCGGTCATGACCATCGCCATGGCCAAGACCAGGGAGGTCGTGCGCTACAACATACTCATGGCGAACGGCGGGAAACCCCCGCAGTGCGGCATGCGCAGGGCCGTGCTCAGGACGTTCCAGAACTACGCGCGCTACCTGGTGGACTTCATGGAGATGGGATTCCTCGACCGCGACAGCGTCAGGGACCGTGTCCGCCACGCGGCGGGCAGGGGGGTCTTCGACCGCCTGTCCGCGGCTGGCGGAGGGTGCATTCTCGTATCCCCCCACCTCGGGCACTGGGAGCTCGGCGGCGCGCTGCTCGCCGCGGACGGATACACCGTGAACGTCGCCGGCATAGGGGGGAGCGACGCGTGGACCGAGGGGCTGCGCGAACGCGTGAGGCGCCGCATCGGGGTCAAGATAATAATCTTCGGCCGGCGCGGCTCGATGCCCGCCCTGGAATCGATACCCCTCGTGGACGCCCTGAGGAAGAACGAGTTCGTCGCCATGCTGCCGGACCGCGACGGATCGTCGAGGAGCCTGGCCGTGGATTTCCTCGGCGGGAGAATCCGCATTTCGACCGGCGCGGCGGTGCTTTCGTGGGTGACAGGCGCCCCGGTCCTTCCCGTGTACGTCGTTCGCGACGGCGCGGGATACGTGGCCGCGCACGAGCCGCCGATAACGCCCGACGCGTTCAGGAACCTGCCGAGGGACTGCGCGCTGGAGCGCATAACCTCCGAAATCGCCCGCGCCTTCGAGAGGATAGTGCGCCGCCACTACGATCAATGGTACAATTTCTTCCCTGACTGGGTAGAGGACTCCGGCCGGGAACGCGGCCCTTCGGAGTGGACCGGATGAAGCTCGGAAATCTCTTCGCGATTCCCGCCTCCATCGCGCTGCTGGCCGCTGCGGCGGCCCTCGCGACCGCCCCGCTGGCGGCCGAGGACAAGGGCGGCGGCGGGGACACGAAGAAGGGTAATGCGGATTCCTCCGAAGCCCCTCCCGGCCAGGGGAAGGAAGGCGGGGATGCCGGGGCAAGTCCCGATCCCCCGGAACTGGTGAAAGCCCTGAAGACGCTCGACGTCGCGAACTCCCGAATCAAGACCATGACCGTGCCGTACGTCCAGCACAGGAAGGTCCGCATATCGAGGAAAATCCGGAAGGCCGAGGGCGTTCTGCGGCTGGAGAAAAGGCCGCTCCCCGCCGGCCTGCGGGTCCTGTTCGAGGAGACCAGCCCGCACCGCATGAAGCTCCTCTTCACCGACGAAGCGGTGGTCTTCCGCGACATGGAGACCGACAAGATCGAGACATACGACCCCCGCAAGGGCGGAATCAGGCCCTCGGAAATCTGGATTATGGGGAGGCCGATTGAGGATCTCAGGAAGAGCTGGGAGTTCGTGCTGGGCGTTCTGGAAGGCGAGGGTTCCGAATCGTTTTCCGCGATGCTCAAGCTCGTGCCGAAGAAGAAGGACCTCGCCAAGTGGGTCAAGGAGATGCATGTCTGGCTGTCCGCCAAGGACGGGATGCCGGTGAAGGTCAAGATAATCGACCCCAAGGAGGAGTACCAGGAGTTCGTCTTCGACGCCGCGAAACTGGAGATGAACAAGCCGATTGACCCGGCGGTGTTCGACGTCGAGGGGAAAGCCGTCAAATGAGAGTCCTGCTGATCAATCCTCCCTCCCTGAGCATGTTCAGGGCCCTCAGCTTCGGCATGCCTCCGCTCGGACTTCTCTACGTCGCCGCCGCCGCGGAGAGGGCGGGGCACGAAGTGCGCGTGGCCGACCTGAACGTCTCGGGGGCCTCGTGCGACATGTCCGGCTTCGACGTCGTCGGCATACACTCCGACACCACGAGGTACGGCCGGGCGCTGGATCTCGCCCGCAAGGCGAAGGCTTCCGGGGCCCGCGTCGTCATGGGAGGCCCGCACCCCTGCTTCGTAGCCGACGAAGTGCTCCGGTCCGGGACGGTGGACTTCGTCCTGAAGGGCGAGGGCGAGGCGGCGTTCCCGATGCTTCTCGAGGCGCTGGCGGCGGGCGGCGGATTCGGGGAGATACCGGGGCTCATCATGCTCCGCGACGGGGAGGTCTCGGCCGGCCCACCGCCGGAGCGAATCCGCGACGTGGACTCGCTGCCCTTGCCCGCGAGGCACCTCCTGGACATGGGGAAGTACTCCGCGGCGAGGATGGGGTCCCGCTCGGTGATGCCGGTCCACACGAGCAGGGGATGCCCCAGCGCCTGCAGGTTCTGCTCGTCCTCGAACTTCGACGGGACGCGGTGGAGGGCGAGAAGCGCCGAGTCCATACTGGATGAAATCGTGCACCTCCGCGACAGATACGGCGCAAGGGCAATAGCGTTCATGGACGACAACTTCACCTTGAGCCCCGCCAGAATCGAGGCCCTGGCCGAGGGTGTGCTCAGGATGGGAATCGACATCCACTGGTGGTTCTTCTCGCGCGTCGACTCCGTCGTCCGGAACCCGGACGTCTTCACGCTTCTCTCGAGAGCGGGCGCGAGATCCGTGTTCATCGGCGTGGAGAGCGCCGCGACCAGGACTCTCCGGGCGTTCGGGAAAGGCATCGAGCCGGACGCGGTTTTCGCCGCCGTGGACATCCTGAGGACGAGGGGCTTCGAGATACTCGCGAGCTACATACTCGGGGCTCCCCACGAGACACGGGAGGATCTCAGGGCCACGATTCGGCTCGCCTGCGAACTCGACACCGACACGGCCCAGTTCACGATACTGACGCCGTACCCCGGCACGCCGCTGTTCGAGGACGTGAAGGACAGAATCTACGACCGGGACTGGAGCCACTACGACTCGATTCATCCTGTTTTCCGGCTCGACAACATCGGCAAGGGGGAGCTCCTGTCCATGCTCCTCCGCGCTTACATGGGGTTCTACGCGAGGTCGCGCAAGTCAATCCACGGGTTCTACAGGTTCCTGTCCAACCGGAGATTCGGTTTGAACGCGCTGGCCGAAATAGTAAAATCTCGTTTTTAGGGGCGCGGAAGGCCTTGCAGCCCGGACGCCAGGGCGCCGTGCCGGCCGCCACGAACTTCGAAACGGGGCTCTCCGGCGCTGCCGATGGAAAAACTCAGCCTCAAGGAACTGGTCAATCTCGTCGGGACGGGCCCGGACGACCCCGAGCCGTACGCGGAACTGGCCCGCAGATACCTCGCCGTGGGAAGGGCCGACGACGCGCTCAAGACGGCCGCGAAAGCCCTGGAGATCGACCCGGGCTGCACGGACGCGCGAATCGTTCTCGTCGGGGCCCTCCAGAAGGCGGGCGGCCACGACAAAGCCCTGGCTGAGCTCGAGGGGGCCTGCGCCGGCAATCCGGACAACGGCAAGCTTCATTACCTCATGGCCGTGAGCCTGAGGGCTCTGGGGCGGAACGACGAGGCGCGCTACCACCAGCAGCTCTCGTTCCAGCACAACATCGCGGCCGTTCGGACGTGCAACGAGGAGGGGCTCAGGCTCCTGGCGGAAGGACGCACGGCCGAGGCGGCGGGGAAATTCGAGCAGGCGCTGGAAATCAGCCCCCAGAGCGCAGTCACGAAAGTCAACCTCGGCGCCGCGCTCAGAGCCATGGGCGATTCGGACGGGGCGCTCAGATGCTTCGCCGAGGCGGCGAAAATCAAGCCCGACATGTTCGAGGCCCTCTTCAACCTCGGAATCGAGCAGTACGCCAAGAACGACTTCCCGGCCGCCGAAACGAGCCTCAAGGCCGCCCTGGACGTGGCCCCCCGCAGCGCGGAGGCGATGAACGCGATCGGCATGGTCCTCATGAAGACCGGCAGGCCCGGCAAGGCCCTGGAGTCCATAAGGAGCGCTCTTCAGCTGGCCCCGGACGTCGCGGACTTCCGCAACAGCGAAGGCTCCGCCCTCCTGGAACTCGATAGATACGAGGAGGCGAAGGCGGCGTTCGAGGCGATTCTCGCCGTGAACCCGGACTGGAAGCCGGCGAAATTCAACCTCGCGAAGGCCCTCGAGGGCGTCGGAGACCTGAGGGCCGCGTCGGGCATGTACCTCACCCTCATCGAATCCGACCCGGACGTGGAGCTTCCCTTCGTGAGGCTGGGCAAGCTGTACGTGGATCTCGACAGGCCGCAGGCCGCGGTCGGGATCCTGACCACGGCACTCGCCAGGGGCTTCAGGTCGGAGGAGCTCATGTTCCACCTGGCGCAGGCCTATTTCAAGCTCGGCCAGCTCGAAGACGCCCGGAAGAACCTCGTCTCCATAGTGGGCTCGAACCCCGAGCACATCGAGGCCCGCAGGCTCCTTGCCGAGGTGCACGTGGAGAAGGGCGAATTCAACCTCGCCGAGGACGTGTACCGCGAGACCATCGCCCTCAAGCCGGGGCTTGTGCCGCTCAGGCTCAGGCTCGCGGACGTGCTGGCCATGGGGGGCCAGAACGAAGCCTCTGCGGACATTCTCAACGGGATGCTGGAGGTGATGCCGGAGAACTCCGAGGTCGTAAGGAAGCTCGCGGCCGTCCTGAAGGCCGCGGGCCGGTACGACGAAGCCCTGGCGGCGCTCGACAGGGCGATTGCGGCGGCCCCTGATGATCCATATCTCGTCGCCGACCGGGGAAGCCTCCTGCTCGACGCGAAGAGGCCCGCCGAGGCCGTCGCGGCGCTCATGCGCGCCCGCGAGATGCGACCCTCGGACCCCGCCCTGATGTTCCGGCTCGCAAAGGCTCTTTCGGCCGAAGGGGACAAGGCAGGCGCGATCCCCCTCCTCCGGATGGCGTTCGAGCTAGCCCCGGAAGTCCCGGCCTTCAAGAACGACCTTCTCGCCCTTCTAAACGAATCGGGGATGTTCGAGGAGGCGCTCCGCCTGATGGCCGGCATCGCGCCGGACGACCAGTCGGAAGAGTCCCTTCGCAGGTACGCCCTTGCGCTCGCGGGCGCGGGGCGCGCGGACCGGGCGCTCGAAATCCTCAAGGCGGAGGCGGACAAGAGGCCGGAATCGGGAATCCTGCACAACGCCCTGGCTCAGGTCTATTTCGCGACCGGCGACGCCAACATGGCCTGGGTCCACGTCAGGATTGCCGGAGAGAAGGGCTCTCCGGTGGAGAAGAACATCGTCGACGATATAAGGGACAAGCTCTGCTGACGCGCCCTCAGCGGCGCAGAAGCCCGTTCGCCGCGGCGGCGCGGCTTATGGCGTGGTAAAGCAGCTGCGCAGATGCGAAAGCCGACACCGAATCCCCGCCGCACGGCGCGAGCTCGACGACGTCCATCCCTGCGACGCGGGCGCACGACGAGCAGGCCGTCTCGACCGCCTCCAGCGCCTCGGACCACGACAGGCCGCCCGGAACCGGAGTGCCGACCGCGGGAATCACGGAAGGATCGAGCCCGTCCAGGTCGATTGTCAGGTACATGGGCCGGCCCCTGAGGAGCGAGGAGAGCCTGCGGCGCCACGACTTCCGGCCTCGCACCGCCTCCGGGGCGATGGCAGTCACGCCCCGGTCGCCCTGCATGTACACCGCCTCCTCGGCGGAGAAGGCGCGCACCCCGATTGACGCTATTTCGGCGCCGGCTTCCCTCAGGCGCCTCATCACGCAGGCGTGGGACAGGGGCCCGCCAAGGTAGGAGGATCTGAGGTCGGCGTGGGCGTCCACCTGCACGACGACCAGCCGGCCGTCCGCCTCGAGCGCTGCCTGCACGGCCCCTATCGTGACCGTGTGCTCCCCACCCAGCACGACGGGGAGCATGCCCGCCCGGGACGCCGCGCGCCATGCGCCGCGCACTGCGCGAATCCACGCGGCGGCGCCGCGCGCGCGCAGAGGGCGGGCCGTATCGATTCCGAATTCGAGGCAGGGCTCTAGGCCGAGCCCCCTGTCGTAGTATTCGACCTGCATGGACGCCGCCAGTATCGCTGCAGGCGCCTGCGCCGCCCCGCGGCCGTAGGTGACGGTCTCCTCCATCGGGGCGGGGATGACGAGCACCGACGGCGGGCGCGGCATTTCCGCCCTGGTCTCGTATATGAACCGGTCTCCGTGCCTGGCCTTCATCCGGTCCGCCGCTAAGGGACGAACACGGCCGCGGCTATGGCGGTCGTCCAGTAGTGCTTGAGGTCGCCGCGCGAGAACGTGGTCTTGTTCTGCGTCTTGACGATGTGGCCTGCGACCTTGAACTGCTCGCGCCTCGTGTCCCAGGCCTTGTCGATGTCGAACTTGACTCCGAGCGTGGACGCAAGCATGCTGGCCGCGAGATCCTCCGCGTACTCCCCTACTTCCTTCGCGGTCTGGCCGAAGCAATGGTGCTCGGATATGTACCCGTACTTCGTCGGGTCGCGCGGTATGGCGAGCCCTATCGACGCCGAAACCATCCTATTGGGTTCGTTCGTCTCCGCACGGGCGAGCACGAGGTAGACGACCTGGCCGGACTTGAGCTGCTCCAGCCCCTTCGATCTCGGGATAATCTTGCACCCCGGGGGGATAATCGACGAGACCTTGACGAGGTTGAACCTGGCGATTTCAGCCTGTCTGAGGGCCATTTCGAAGCTGGCCAGCTTCTCCTTGTGCACGCCCACCCCCTTGGTGAGGAATATCTTGTTGAAGAGGAACTGTTCGGCCATCGCATATCCCCCAGAAAAAGGGAAATGGAAAGAAGACCGTCATTCACGCTCGAGACCGGGCGGCCAATATATATACATGTGGCCCCGGCGCCGGTCAAGAAAAGATTATTCCCGGCGCCGGAAGACGCCCGCCGGAACCGGGGAAGCCGGGACGATTGACAGCCGTTCTCCTCCTGATAGAATCGTTCCCGTTTTCGCGGAGAAGCATATGACGGGAAACGTCGAACCGAGGATATTCAAGGGGACCCGGGATTTCCTGCCCGCCGAGATGGCGGTGCGCAGCCGCGCAATCGGCACGCTGAAGGAAATCTTCGAGTCGTTCGGCTTCGTGCCGATCGAGACGCCCGCAATCGAGTTCATGGACATCCTGACGGGCAAGACGGGCGGCGAGGAGGACAAGCTGATATTCCCGCTGGCGTACCGCGACGAGGCCACGCTGGGCCTCCGGTACGACCTTACCGTTCCGCTGAGCCGGTTCGTCGCCATGCACGGATCCTCGCTGCCGATGCCGTTCAAGAGGTACCAAATCCAGCCCGTGTGGAGGGCGGACAAGCCCCAGGCCGGCAGGTTCCGGGAATTCCTGCAGTGCGACGTGGACACCGTCGGCAGCGCCGAGATGTCGGCGGACGCGGAAATCCTGCTCATCGTCCACGAGGCGATGCACAAGCTCGGCTTCCGGCGCTTCGAGGTCGAAATCAACGACCGGAAGGTGCTCAAGGGGCTCATGGACGCTTTCGGGGTTCCGGAGGAGTCTAGAACTGCAGCCTCCAAGGCGATTGACAAGCTCGAGAAGACGTCCAGGGAGGAAGTGCTCGCGTCCCTGACCGGCCCCGCGGGCGGCTCGCTGGCCGCGGAGGCGGCGTCGTCCCTCCTGGACGCGCTGTCCCCTGGTGACGGCTCGGGTGCGTCCCAGAGGCGCATCGAGGCCGCGGCTTCGGGGTCCGCCGCGGCGGCGGAAGGCCTCTCCGAAATCAGGAGCATATATTCCATCATCGAGAGCGCAATCGGGGACGTCTCCTGGCTCAGGTTTTCGCCCAGCATGGTGAGGGGGCTCGACTATTACACGGGGCCCATATTCGAGATAAAGGTGCTCGATGCTCAAATCGGCTCGCTCGGAGGAGGGGGCAGGTACGACAATCTCATCGGGGCGCTGGGGGGCGGAGCCGGCCGGCCCGCCGTCGGACTCGCCTTCGGGCTCGAGAGGGTGGTGCTCGCCCTTTCGGAGCGGGCGGACGCGTGCGGCGGCCCGTCGACCGACGTGCTGGTGACGGTATTCGCCGGGGACCTCGCGGGCGATTCCTTCCGGTTCGCCTCCAGGCTGAGGGACGCGGGAATCAGGGCGGAGGTGTTCGTGGGCGAGCCGGGCAAGCTGGCGCGCCAGTTCAAGCACGCGGACAGGAAAGGCATCCCCCTGACCGCGGTCATCGGGCCCGACGAGAAGGCCTCCGGCCACGTGAAGATCAAGGACATGAAGACGGGCGACCAGCAGACGGTCGCAGTCGAGGACGCGCCGCGCCGCATGTGCTCGATGCTCGACCGCAACGACCGCGGACCGGGACGGCTGTCCGCCGAGTTCTGCGGGCTGCTGCGGAAGAGGCTGGAGAATCCCGATCAGCGCGAGACGATAGACGGGGAAATAAAGGAGAAATACGAGAGGCAAGCGGCCGTCATGATGACGGACTCGGTGGGATTCAGCAGGATTACGGCGAACAAGGGCATCATCCACTCGCTGAGCATCCTCCTGATGCACGCCGACCTGCTGAAACCCGTCATAGAGCGCCACAAGGGGCACCTCCTGAAGCAGGACGTGGACAACCTGTTCGCGGTGTTCCCTACCGTGAAGAACGCGTTGGACGCTGCCGTGGCGATGAACGCAGCGCTGGACGGCTACAACGCCGTCGCG
>JBFZBV010000043.1:0-8418 GCA_041308285.1 Planctomycetota bacterium
GGAATACGGCGGTGGTCTTCGTCACAGCCCGCCTCCTCTGCGCCCGTCCTGCGCCGCGTCCATCTGGTCCCTGAGCACGGCCAGCGCCTCGTCCACGCCGAGCACCGGCACTTCGGGGAAATTGGCCCTGAACTTGTCCATCCTGAGGCCCGCGCTCAGCGGCCGGGGAGCCTTCTGGCAGAGGCTGAACGTGGATACGGGTTCAATCAGCGTAGCGTCGAGGTCGAATGCGGAGGCGATCCTCGTCGCGAACTCGAATCTGCTCAGGACGTCCGCGCCGGCCGTGTTGTACACCCCCCGGCGGTCCGAAAGGGCCAACGCGGCAATCATTTCCGCCAGATTGTCGGCCAGGGTCGGGGACCCCCTCTGGTCGTCCACGATTCTCACTCGCCTCCCAGCTCCGAGCTCCCTCAAAAGCCACGTGGCGAAGTTCAGGGCTCCGCCCCTGTTGCGGCCGAAAAGGACGGTGGTCCTGCAGATGACGAGGTTGCCGATTTGGGCCGCAGCCCTCATCTCGCCCTCGTACTTGCTCTTGGCGTAGATTGATATCGGGTTCGGGTCGTCGGTCTCGCCGTAGGGGCCTGCGAGGCCGTCGAACACGTATTCGGTGGACACGTAGACCATCCTGGCGCCGGCGCCCGCGCACGCCATGGCCACGTTGGCCGTGCCCTCTGCGTTCACGGCCATCGCCTCGAGCCTGGACTCCTCGCAGGCGTCCACGTCCGTCTTGGCGGCGGCGTGCACCGCCACGTCGGGCTTCACGCGCGAAAACCAGTCGAGGACGCTTTCCATGGAGGAGACGTCTACCTCCTCCCACGAAGAGAGGCTGCCCGCGCAGGTGGAGGAGTCCCCGAGGCCGCACCCGCAGACGGCGGCTTTCCTGATTCTCGAGAACCTCTCGGCGACTTTCTGGCCCAGAAGGCCGTTCGCGCCGGTCACAGCAATGCACGTCATCCCGTCCCCGCCCTCCGCCCCCGACCGCCTCGATGCTGATTGCCCAATCCCGAACCCGCATCGAATCCCGAGCCGGTTCTCACCAGTATTCCGCCCTGTGCTTCCTGTAGAATTCCACCGTAGCCCGGATCCCGTCCTCGAGCCGCGTACGCGGGATCCACCCGAGCCTGTTCCGGATCTTGCTCCAGTCCGCGGAGAAATCACCCACTTCAATCGCCTTCCTGTCGTCGGGCCACGGCACGTGCTCGTATCCGCCCGACCCGGCGGCCTCGACGATGAGCTTCACGATGTCGACGAACTTCGCCGGAGCGGGCCCGCCGAGGTTGAAGGCCTCGCCCAGCGCCTCGTCCCTCATGCCGGCGAGGAGGAAGGCCCGGGTCACGTCGTCCACGAAATGGTAGTCCCTGGTCTGGCTCCCGTCCCCGAAGACCTTTATAACGCCCCCGTCCAGCGCCACGCGGATGAACCAGTTGAGTATGCCGTACTTCCCGTGCTTCATCTGGTGCCGCGGTCCGTAGGCGTTGCTGATGCGGAGGGACGAGAATTTCAACCCGAACGCGGAGGCGTACACGAAGTGGTATCCCTCCCCCGCGACTTTGTTCACGGAATATATGTCCGTGGGCCTTCCGCGCGTGTCCTCGGTCACTGGCACTTTTTCCGGCCGGCCGAACTGCGCCCGCGACCCTGCGTAGACGACCCTCGCTCCGGGCGCGTTCCGGCGCACCGCCTCGAGCAGGTTGATTTGGCCCAGGCAGTTCATGTCCGCGTCCGTCCTAGGGTCCGTCATGCTGTCGACGTGCGAGGTCTGCGCGGCGATGTTGAAAATCACGTCCTTGCCCGAGACCGACTCCGCCAGCCTGCCGGAATCGCGGATGTCGGCCACGACGACCTCGACCCTGTCCTCTATCCCGGACACGTTGAAGCGGTTCCCCCCGTACAGGGGAAGCATCGCGTCGTAGAGCGTCGGCTTCGCCCCCAGTTCCACCAGCGCCTGCGCGAGGTTGCTCCCCAGGAACCCCAGGCCGCCGGTGACCAGCACGCGCCTGCCGCGGTACCAGCCGAAATCCAGATTCATAGAATTCTCCGGAAGGCTCCAGGACGCTTGCCGAGAGGTGCACGGTATCCTTGGCTCTTCCCGGACCGTCGAGCCTGATTACGCCGGTGAAGGCCGACTGCGCTGAAGGGTTCTTCAGGGTCGAAAGAGCGTTCTTCCGGCGTTCACGGATGTTCCCGGCGGTCTCGGGCCTGAAAACGCGTCTCCAACGGTCCGTACTCCCAAGCTACCACTCATATTGTAGCCTGATTCCGCCCGCCTCTCAAATCCGGAGACGAAACGCCGGTCCCGCGCCGCGGAAATGCGGGGGTAAAAAAAAAGCCGGGCCAAGCCCGGCTTCGGGTCAATCAGTCCCCGGAATCACCTCATGCAGCGGACCGCCGGGCATGCGGCATCGGATCCCGATTCCGCCCCCCCGTCGGTGCAGAACAGCTCCGCCGAATGCATCCCGCGGTGACGGGGCCTTGCCTGGATCTTCCACAGCCTGACCTGACCGACGTCCCCGCGCATGTTGTCCCTGTACGCGGATTCCTGCGCGGCGCACGCCCTGACCGCCACCGACTCCGCCACCCTCATGATGTCCGCGGCGACCGCAGCCGCAGCGCCCCTTATGGCCTCGTCGTCCGCGCTTTCCGCCTCCGCCCCGGCGCGTGCCGCGGGGGCGGGATCCCCGCCGTCCTCGACGCCGTCCTTTGAGGCCGGGCCGCAGGCTTCGCCCAGTTCAGGCGAGGCTGACGCCGGAACGTTCGCAGACGAGCGGTCCCCGCTCTCTAGGTCCCGCAAATCGGGCCTTGCGGTCTCGGCGCCCTGAGCCGGGCGTTCGGATTCGCTCGCCATGCGGCGTTCAGAATCCACATGGGCCTTGCGCATCTCCCTGAGACGGCAGATGAACGCCTCAATCTTGTCGGTTCTCGCCCCGATTTCCTCGAGAATCTCGATTTTCCTCTCGGCGGAGCACTCGGCAATCATGTCCTTCTGATCCCCGTCGAGCCCCCTGAACGTCTCCACGATTCTCTTCATCCTCCTGAGCACTTTCTCGACCTCGAGCCCGGGAGAGGCGCACTCGGGGCCTTGATCGCCGTTGCCTGCCGCCCTGCAGGCCGGGGTCGAGGGGCTGACGGCCTCGAGTCTGGCTTCGAGCGACTCTATCCTCTTGAGCACGTTCCTCGCCGACTCGACCCACCTGTCCTCGTCCCGGCCCGGGAACTCGAAGTCCCCGCATTCGGGTTCAGGCAGCGCCGCGCTGATGTTGGGGTCCGATCCGTCGCAGGACCTGAAATAGGGGATGCATCCTTCCGGCCCGGCCGGCTTGAGCACCGCCGCTGCGAAAATAGTCGAACCTCCGGCGACCAGCACCAGCGTCGCCGTAAATGCCGCGATTGCCTTGCTCTGCGTCTTCATCTTGCCCTCCGTTTTCCAATGGTCCGAAAATGTTCAATCCGACTGCGGGGATTGATGCCACAACACCTATATCGGACCCGCGGGAGGGCGGCTTTAACCACTTCGCAGCGAAATCGCGGGGAAATCCGGTCTGCCAATCCGGGGCGGGTAAGGGCCGCGGCCCTGCAATGGGGGGGCAGAACCGCGTCGTTCGCTCTGCGGCGCCGGCAGGTCAGGCTTTGCCGGGTCTCAGGGCTTCCTTGGCCGAGGCTCTCTTCCTGAACTCCGATTCGGGAGCCATGAACCGCACGTGGCGCCCCTGGCCCACCGGCTCGATGCCGTCGTCGATTTTCACGTCGAAAACAAGCTTCGGCCCCTTGACTTCCGCAAGCCTGGCCTCTGCCTTGACTTTGAAGCCCTTCGGCGTGGGGGCGAGGTGCTTCAGATCCACGTGGCCGCCGAGGGTCACGAAGCCCGGAGGCAGGTGCGGGGCCACGGCGTTCCTGCACGCCTCCTCCATGAGAGCGACCATGAAGGGCGTGGCGAACACGTTCACGCCCTTGTTGCCGAGCGCTGCGGCCGTGTTCCGATCCGTGACCTCGGTCTCCGCAATCCCTACCAGCCCTTCCTTCATCTCAGGCATGCGACAATCCTCGCAACGAACCGGGCCGGCCCAGCGCCGGCCCACCGCTTTATACCACTGCCGGACCGGTTCAGAAAGCGAAACCCGCCCGCCACCCGCCGGGACGCGCCGCTCTGATTGACTTCCCTCCCAGTTTCATGCAGATTACCCTGGCCCGGAGGAACCGGGCCTGCCTTGCGTGGAGCGCGCCATGCCGGAAGACGGCGGGATTTTCAACCTGAATCAGGCCTCCGAGATGAAGCCCGGCGTGCGGACCGGCCCGGGATTCGAAGTCCTGATTTGCCCCGCATGCAGGAGCGCATTCCGCCTCGAAACCGGACTCGGGTCGACCCGCTTCAGGTGCGCTTGCGGAACCGAATTCGACGCCCCGGCATCCGCATGCGGGGATTCCCGCCCCTCTCCGTCCGGGCCCTCGGGAAGCGAGACGCTCATGGTCTTCAAGGCGGGTCCTGCCGCCGGACCTCCGGCCGGGGCCGTGGACCCGGACCTTGCCCCCACCGTCGAATACCGGAGCCCCGGCCCTGCGATGGCGGCGCCGGACCCGGCCGCGTCGGAAGGCGCATCCAGGCCTGCAGGCGCCGGGCCGCTCCGGATAGGCAAGTACGAAATCATAGGGGAAATCGCCAGGGGCGGCATGGGCGTGGTGTACAGGGCCAGGCAGGCCGGCCTCAAGAGGGAAGTCGCGCTCAAGATGCTCCTCGCGGGCCAGGGCGCAGGGGAAGACCAGATAAAGAGGTTCATAAGGGAGGCATCCTCCGCAGCGAAACTGTCGCACCCGAACATCGTCCCGATTTACGACGTCGGCGAGGACCAGGGCCGCCATTACTACGCCATGGAATTCATCAAGGGCGAGTCTGTCGCGCAGGTGGTCCGGAGGATGACTGTCGTCCCGCCGAGGCAGGCGCTGAAAATCGCGCGCGACACGGCCCTGGCCCTGCAGTACGCCCATGACATGGGCGTCGTCCACCGCGACATCAAGCCGGCCAACATCATGCTGGCTCCGGTCCGGGACCAGACCCGCGTGCTCGCGCAGAAGAGCACGGACAGCATCCTGTTCTCCTCGGGCGCGTCCTCGAATTTCAGGGTCATGGTCACGGACTTCGGCCTCGCCAAGGACATGGACAGCAAGTCCATGCTGACGGTCTCGGGCACGGCGCTCGGGACCCCGGTGTACATGCCTCCCGAGCAGGCCGACGGGGATTTGAAGAACGTCGGGCCCCGGAGCGACATCTACTCCCTGGGCGCCGTCCTCTATGAAATGGTCACCGGACAGGAGCCGTTCACGGGCGCCTCCATCGGGCAGGTGCTAGCGAAAGTCCTTTCCCAGGAGCCCGTCGCGCCCCGGAGAATCGTCCCATCCCTGCACAAGGACGTGGAGACGATGATTCTCACCGCCATGGCCAAGGACCGCGGCCGCAGGTACGAATCCATGCAGGCCATGGCGGACGACATGGAAAGGTACCTCAAGGGTGAATCCATCAGGGCCAGGCCCGCCGGAGTCCTCTACCTCGCATGGAGGAAGGCGCGCAAGAACCCCGCCCTGTCGGCCCTTGCCGCCCTCTTCATCGCATCCGCCGCCGCCTTTGGAATCTGGGCCTTCCTCAGGCCCGGATTCGTCACCGTGGGCGTCGTCCCGCCCAGGGCGCGCGTCTTCATCGACGGCAGGCCCGTCGCGGACCCCGCCAGGCCCGTCAGGCTCATGGCGGGCCTGCACAGCGTCTCCGCCGAAGCCGACGGCCTCGAACCGGCCAGGATGGACGTGGCCGTCGCGCGCGGCGAAACCAGGGAAATCAAGCTCGTGCTCGCCGGCTGGCTCGCCCTCGACCTCGCCCCGAGGAACGCCTCCCTCTCCGTGGACGGCAGGCCGGCGGCCGCAGACGCATCCGGCGTCGTGGAAATCTCCCCCGGCCCCCGGGCGCTGAGGTTCGAGGCGGAAGGGTACGAGCCGAGGGACATGGAAATCATCGCGGAAGCGGGCCGGACGCGCGAAGTCAGGCTTGCTCTCGAGCGGCAGAAGGGGCTGCTCCACGTCCTGGCGGATCCGGAAGGCGCGCTCGTGGAAATCGACGGCGTGGACTACGGCACGCCGCTCCGCAATCACGCATTGGAGACCGGGGCGTGCTCGGCGAGGGTGAAGAAGAAGGGATACTACGCCAGGGACTTCTCGGCCCTCATGTCGCGGGGCGGGACGGTGACGCGCAGCATCTCCCTGAACAAGGCCGTGGCGTGGACCTGCACAATCCCCGACTTCCAGAGAGTCGAGCCGCTGGACGACGTCGACCGCGACGGCATGCGCGACCTGCCCCACCTGGGATACCTCACCAAAATCGACTACATCTCGGGCAGGACCGGGGACGTCCTCTTCGATTTCCACGTGTCCGAAAACGTCCTTGGCGCGTACAGGTGGCTCGACGCCGACGGCGACGGAATCAGGGAGTTCGTATGCCCACATATCGACGCCGACAAGAAGAGCGTCGTAGGATGCTTCTCGTTCAAGTTCGACCGGACGAAGCCTGCTCCCCAGCCCCCGACACCGCTCTGGAAGGCGTCGGGCCGGGTGGAGAGGTTCGGCAGCTGCTTCGTCCCGTTCAGGTCCCGCGACGGGAAGGGATGGGACGTGGTGGCCGGCGGCTCGCCGGGCAATCTCGTCCGCATCTCCTGCGCGGACGGGTCCGTCCTCTGGAACGCGGATTTCGAAGGGAACGTCCTGGACGGCTGCAGGATTCCCGACGCGGACGGGGACGGCGAGGACGACCTGGCGCTCGACGTCGCGGGCATAGGCATGTGCGGCGCGTCTTCGCGGGACGGGAAGGGAATCTGGCGCGTCCCGTGGGCGTTCCCCGAGAAGAGGGACTACTGGGCCGCGCCGTGGGCCAGGCACTTGTACCTCGAGGAGAACGTGCACTGCTCGTGCAGCCGCCGGGTCCTCCTAGCGAGGAAAGAGCGGGGCGCCGAGGCCTACGACTGGAAGGGCGCGCGGCTCTTCGCCGTCCCCGAAACCGCCATCCATTTCTTCCTCGATTCCGCGGGTTCCCCGGTGCTCTACGCCGAGGAAGGACCGCGCATCCGCAAGCTCAATCCCGAGACCGGGGCGGAAATCTGGTCCGCCTCCGCGTCCTCGGCGCAGACCGACTGGGGCGCCCACGCGGACCTGAACCGCGACGGCGTCCTCGACTACATCTGGCACGAGGCTCCCCGAGGCGTCATCGCAGCCAGGAACTGCCTGGACGGCTCCATGCTGTGGGAAATCCGGTGCGATGCCGGGTGCAAGGCTTTCTGTGATTCCGCGACGGTCTCGCTCGGCGCCGTGATTCTGGCGTCCGGACCCGAGGTGAGACTACTCGACGCCGCTTCCGGCGCGCTGCGCTGGAGCGCAAGGCTCGGCTCGCCCGTCACGTATGCCATGGCGGCCGACACGTTCGGCGACGGCCGCCTGGAAGTGTACGCCTCCACCGGGAAGGGGGAGCTTGCGGCCCTCGATTTCGCCGCGGGTTCCCCACTGCGATCAGCCCTGGCCCCGAACAGCCTCCAGTATTTCCAGCCATGCGACCTGGACCGCGACGGGGTCCTGGACGTCCTCGGATTCCAGAGCACCGGCCCGAGCCTCATCAAAGGCCCGAAAATCATCTGGGCGGCGAAGTTCCCCACGCCCATCAGGGCGGATGCCTCCCCCCTGGACGCGGACTCCGACGGCAGGCCCGACGTGGTCGTGCCGAGGGGGATAGCCGCGGGCCGGGCCGGGGTCACGTGCCTCAAGGGCTCGGACGGCTCCGTGATGTGGGCCACGGAAAAGGGCGAGATGATAAGGGCGGCGGGCGTGGCGGACGTGGACGGCGACGGGAAACCGGAAATCCTGGCCTACGGCAACGGGGTCAGGGCAATCGTGGCCCTGCGCGCCTCGGACGGATCGCAGGCCGCCTTAGCCGCGGTCTCCGACGACGGATACACGACGCCCGCCGTCGCGGACCTGGACCGCGTGGGGGGGCCGGACGCAGTCGTGGGGTCATGGTTCGACGACCGGGGCTTCCACGCCCACGACATGAAGACCGGCAGGCGCATCTGGCACTTCCCGCTGGACAGCTGCATATTCGCCGGGCCGGTGATTAGGGACCTCGACGGCGACGGGGCCGAGGAGGTCGTCGGCGCCGGCACGAACGGGAGCGTCGTATGCATCGACGGCGCCTCGGGACGCGAAAAATGGAACGTCCTCCTGCCCGGCGGGATACGCCACCCCCCCTGCGTCGGAGACGTCACCGGCGACGGGAAGCCCGACCTGTCCTTCTCAAGCGCGGACGGCTGGGTCTACGTGCTGGACTGCGCCGGGGCGGTCCAGGCCCGGTTCGAAACAGGCAGGACAGGCACGCAGCCCACCCCGGCCGCCGCCGAC